>NZ_JBFTMS010000005.1:0-253480 GCF_056397085.1 Peribacillus sp. 05N428
AAATAAATGTTGATATGTGCGGATTATATTCATCTGCTAAATCAAACTGTTCAGTTTGGAATAAAACTTTTACAGAGGGAGTTAACGCTGCTTCGTAAAGTTGTGGTGTGTTCTTATTAGCCCTGAACGCAGATGCTCTTACTAGATTATGTTTCTTATCGTCACAGTGACAGTCATTATGTTTCTTATGGCACAAATGACAGTCATCGGTTTTCTTTTGATCACAAATACAGTCATTGTGTTTCTTATGACAAGAATGGCAATCATCCGGTTTCTTTTGGTTACAAATACAGTCACTGTGTTTCTTATGACAACAATGACAATCATCCGGTTTCTTTTGATCACAAATACAGTCATTGTGTTTCTTATGACAACAATGACAATCATCCGGTTTCTTTTGATTACAAATACAGTCACTGTGTTTCTTATGACAACAATGACAATCATCCGGTTTCTTTTGATCACATTTCTTATAAAGATATGTGGTGTCTACAAAGGAATTACAATGTGAAATAAGATAACGATTTTTAATCATAATCACCTTTTTCTTTTTTTATTTTCGGGTTATTTTATTCATTAAAAGAAAAGATGTTTGTACAATATGGTACAAAAGTGAAAATAAATCTAACTCAAACAGCAAAAATCTATAGGTTTATAAACCGTTTTTAAGAAGGTTGGTTGTTAACAAAAAGGGAAAATTAACTTCTAAAATTTTTTTAACACTAAATAACGGGTAAGCTACTTCATTAAGAAACACTAAAGAAGAACATAATAAGTGGTCTCTTTTATTTGTTCAAAAGTCAACATCAATATTAACAAAGCCAAAAAAAGAATTGCTGACCCTAATTAGCACCTACCTAGCATGTGTTGACCCTAGAGACCGTATTTTTTATAAGAGATGAATCGTTAGACGGCTTAGACTTCTCAGAGGTTGACTCAGGGATTCAACCTCTAGTGTGCTTGCCTTGCTCTATTGGTGTTTAGATTGTATAGACCCTTTTCAGTTTCTCTTACCTGACGTAAACAATGTTACCTTGCTGTACTCGACGTTCAATGTATTTATAAGGAAGATATCCAAATGTCCATAAGCTTCAATTCGTTTACTAATGAGGAAATGTTCATTCAAAAAAACATTCTATACAAAGAAATTAAACCGGTTTTACCTTATACACGCCCTCGCACAAAAGAAGGATTCTTCCGCAAACAGGACTATGTATACGATGAACATTTTGATTGTTACCTTTGCCCAACGGGTTAGCTATTAAAGTACTCAACAACAAATAAAGAGGGATATCGAGAGTACAAATCGCCCAAACACATTTGTACAACTTGCTCATTTTTATCTCAGTGTACAGAAAGTCTGGGTGTCAAAAAGTGGTAACACGTCATATCTGGCAAACACATGTGTAAGAAGCAGATCATCTGCGTCATCATCAAGATGTAAAACCTATATATGCGAAGCGTAAAGAAGCGATTGAGCGTGTATTCGCAGATGCAAAAGAAAAGTATGGTATGCGTTGGACTACTTTAAAGGGACTTAAAAAATTGTAGATGCAGGCGATGCTTACTTTCGCTGCCATGAATGTAAAGAAGATGGCAAATTGGACATGGCAAGGTCCGAAAATGGCCTAACATGGTGGGCTCGTGGAGCCCCCATCTCTTAACTTTAGGCGAAAAATCAAAGGGAATTTCAAAAGGGGTTCGGAATTTTATAATTCCGAGCCCCTTTTGTCTACATACTGGATCGTCCCTTTTTTACTGGGGCGATTCTTTGCTGTTATTATCTTTAAATGGTTTCTTACACCGGGAGAATTTTGTTTAAGAATCTAATCTTACCGTTCTATTCAATATTGTTCAGCCATACATTACAAGGATGTAAATAGAATGATTAAGGGGGGAACTGCTTTGTCAGAAGGTGTGCATAGTATCATATTACCTGTTTCCAAAAAAACGGTATGGGGTTTTGTAAGTAGCATAGATCGTTGGGCACCTCTAGTCCCAGGATATATCAATCATGAGATGATAAATGAGCGGACACTTATTTGGGAGTTTAAAAGCGATTTGGGATTAATGAAGAAGAAAATTAAACTGGAAGTGAATATATTGGAATGGATTGAACCCGATAAGGTAACATTTAAGCTTAAGGGATTAAATGAAAAATTTGATGGGCATGGCTATTTTTTAGCGGAAGAGTGCGGAATTGGACAGACTAAAATGACTGGCTGCCTGGCGATTACGGCAAAAGGCGCTAAAGCACCTATCGTCAATGCTTTGTTAAAAACCTACGTTCCCCAAATGACGATCGAGTTTTCTGAGGCAGTTGCACAAAGTCTTCTTGTACAAAAATAGAAATTACATATTGGAGTTTCATTGAATAGTTGCACTTGACAATTATACCTAAGTGGTATGTATTATAAATTGTAAGATTTTTATCAAACCTTCATTTCGACTGAAAGGGTTTTATGATGGATGTCTGGATAGGATTCATAAGTAATAGGCAGGGTAGGAGGCCTCACATGGAATACGATAAGCAGGTTAAAAATAGAGTGAAGCGAATTGAAGGACAGCTTCGTGGGATTTTGAAAATGATGGAGGATAATAAAGATTGCAGGGATGTAGTAACTCAGTTATCTGCAACCAGATCTGCAATCGATCGGACAATTGGGGTAATAGTAAGTTCCAATCTTGTTGAATGCGTCCGGGAGGCTAATGAATCCGGAGAAAAGAATCCCGAAGAGCTAGTGAAAGAAGCTGTGAATTTATTAGTGAAAAGCCGGTAAGCAATTATATTATTGTTAAATAGGAATTTTTAAGACAAATATTATTAGACTGCCTGGACAATCTGAGAAATTTTAGTGTCCGGGGTGGATGGATTTTTAAAATGGGCCTCTACAAGAAGAGGTCCATTTTTGTGAATTCTCTGTTTTCATTTCTGATAAGCAAATCCTTTGATATAAAGAATTTGCATGGTATCCTTAAAGGGATAAAAATTTAGTGAGGGTATGCTATGGAATTTACGCATGTTACATCGGTTTTGCTCGGCCTCGTCATCATTCTAAATATTTTATTTGCAACGATTGTCATATTTTTTGAAAGAAGGGAAGCGAGCACGACCTGGGCTTGGTTATTGGTTTTATATTTTTTGCCTGTAGTCGGTTTTATTTTATACCTGCTTTTTGGAACAAGTCTAAGGCACGCACACTTATTCCAATGGGAGGATAAGAAGAAGATCGGGATCGAAGAAATCATTGATAAACAGATGGAAGAGCTTTCAACGAATCATTTTCCTTTTCGAAATGCTTCTTCGAGTAATTATCGTGATTTGATTTATATGCATCTCCGAAACAATGATGCCGTACTTACTGAAGATAATCAAGTCGATATTTTTACGGAAGGGAAAAATAAGTTTGACCAGCTTTTTAAAGATATCGAAGCGGCCGAAAACCATATACATATACAATATTACATCATTCAAAGGGACGGCCTGGGTAAACGATTCATTGAAGCTTTGACTAAAAAAGCGAATGAAGGCGTCAAAGTTCGGCTGCTTTATGACGAACTGGGATCTAGAGGGATGACTAAACGTTTCTTCAGGGAATTTAGGCAGGCTGGAGGACGAGTTGAGGCATTCTTTCCATCCAAATTAAAATTTATAAATTTACGACTGAATTTCCGTAACCATCGAAAGCTCGTGATCATAGATGGAAAAGTAGGGTATGTTGGAGGCTTTAATGTTGGTGATGAATATTTAGGGCTTAATCCAAAATTCGGTTATTGGCGTGATACACACCTTCGTATAGAGGGTTCGGCTGTCAAAGCCATTCAAACTCGGTTTATCCTGGATTGGAATCAGGCATCAAAGCATCATGATATAACTTATCAGCCTCATTATTTCCCTATTGTAGAGACCCAAGGGAATATAGATTTGCAAATAGTGACAAGTGGGCCGGATTCTGAATGGGAACAAATTAAAAATGGCTATATTAAATTAGTTTCATCAGCAAAGAAATCGATTCTCATTCAAACACCTTACTTCATACCGGATGCCAGTTTATTGGATGCACTCAGGATTGCCAGCTTATCAGGGGTAGATGTAAAAATCATGATTCCGAATAAACCTGATCATCTTTTTGTTTATTGGGCAACGACTTTCAATGCAGGGCAGTTATTAAGAGCGGGTGCTAAGGTATACATCTATGATAACGGCTTTATTCATGCGAAGATGATCGTAGTAGACGAAGAGGTCTCCTCGGTAGGGACAGCTAACATTGATGTCCGTAGTTTTAAATTGAACTTTGAAGTCAATGCCTTCATTTATGATGAAGGAATGGCCGAAACGCTGACCAGGATTTTTTATAAGGATGTCGAAGTATGCAGGCAGCTTACAATTGAAGAGTTTGAAAAGCGATCAAAGTGGATTCGTTTTAAAGAGTCCATTGCAAGGCTGGTGTCACCGATATTATAATATTTAAAATAAACGAACCATTACTACATGGTCTGTTCAGACTGTAGACAAATTCGAAAAATCGAGTTTGCCTGCAGTTTTTTTCCTTGAAAAATAGTACGGAGCTTGATTTCAGAAATCCATTCCCTTTCAGTTGTAGACCATTGTTATTCATTGAGTTTGCAAAATCGTTGACTTCCTCTCCAGGCACTCGCTTTCCGCCGCGGGGTCTCCCTAGGGCGCGCTTTTCCCGCAGGAGTCCCGCACACCCACTCCAATCAACTTTGCTTTATTTTAGATGGAATTTCTTTTGTTTCAATTGAGGCTTCCTGCATGTTTAAAACAAGTACGGAGCTTGATTTCATAAAACAGTAGTCTTATCTTAAAATCACGGTATGTGGTGAGACCATTCCGAACTCGATTTTGATACAATAGTTTATATCCAGAAAAGGGGGAAAAGCCGTGAAAACGTATATAATAACAGGAGCTTCAAAAGGTTTAGGTGCTGCCATCGCCAAAGGGTGTTTGCAGACGAGTGATCATTGCATTTTAGTTTCCCGTACGGCCCATCCTGAAATGCAGCGGATGGCTGACCGTTCCGGGACGAAACTTACATTTATTTCGCTGGACTTGAATGAAACTGTAAAGTTACCTTCCTTAGTCAATGAGATTCTTACTGCCGTCGATGATACAAGTGACATTTATTTCATTAATAATGCAGGTGTCATTGAACCTATTAAGCCGGTAGGAAACCTTGGTATAGTAAATTTGGAAACGAGCATGCGGGTGAATTTCATGGCACCTATCGTATTGGCTGATGAATTCGTTAAACAGACAAAGGACTGGAACAGAAAGAAGGTATTGGTCAACATATCTTCAGGAGCAGCAAAAAATCCTTATCATGGCTGGGCAGCCTATTGCAGTACTAAGGCGGGGTTGGAAATGTTTACACGGGTTGCAGGGTTGGAACAGGATAAAACGTCTTTTCCTACGTCTCTCATTTCTTTTTCACCAGGTGTAATGGATACGGAGATGCAAGGGACAATCCGATCAGCAGACGAACGGGACTTTGCCGATCGAGACAAATTTCATGAATATAAAGAGAAGGGCATATTAAGAAGCCCCGAATTTGTGGCAGATAAACTTTTGCAGCTGCTTGAAGCAGAAGATTTGGAGAATGGGAAGTTCTACGACATTAAGAATTTACTTTGATGTATAGGAGAATATGGCTTATAGCGTGGGGGTGTCCCTTTGGACAGCCTCTTTTTTTTGTGATCTTTTATTCCAATAAAAAACGACTGAAAAACCAGAATATCTTCATTAGGAAATGTGATAATTCGTTCTATCCAATTACCTGAATAACATAAACTTTTTTTAGGGAGTTTGGAGGGTTTTGAATGACGATCATTATTGTGAAAAAAGGTGACAGCCTTTGGGAAATTGCCTCGAAAAATAAAGTTGCCCCATCGAGGATAATTGAAGTCAACGGATTGGAATCAACAACTTTGGTTCCTGGTCTGGCATTGTATATACCTAATGAAAAAGCGGTGAATCGAAGGTATCTAATTAAAAGTCAGGATACCCTTACTAAAATCGGCAGTCGTTTTGGTACGAGTGCAGCGGCAATCAAGGAGGCAAACCCAGGAATCTCTGAAAACTCGCTAAAAGTCGGTATGGAAATTTTGATACCGTCTCCTTACAAAAATCAATTGATTACGCTGGGTTTTGCCTTCCCGACTTCAGGTGGAGTCGTATTTGAAACACTTGAGCAGAATGGTGATAAATTATCCTATTTAGCCATTGTCGCTTATTCGTTTACAAGGGAAGGGAATGCGTACGTTGATGGAGATGATCTCCCGCTTATCGCGAAATGCGAACAGATAGGGGTGAAGCCGCTACTGATGATCCGAAACTTTCAAGATGGTGATTTCGATGCTGATTTGGCTGGTGATGTCCTTGCCAGTTCAGTATACAGAGCGAATTTAATCAATAGTATGCTGACTTTCGTTAGGCAGAAAGGCTATGGGGGTGTCAGCATGGACATCGAATTCATCCCACCTGCCAGGCGTTCCGATTATGTGCTTTTTTTAAAAGAATTAAAGGAGGGGTTGAACGAACTGATCCTGCATGTGAACGTACATGCAAAAACAGCGGATAATCCTGATAATCGAATTGTAGGCGGGCATGATTATCGGGGGATCGGAGAGGCAGCTGACCTTGTTGCCGTGATGACCATTGACTATGGGTATCCGACTGGACCGCCTGAACCCATATCCCCACTTTGGTGGATGGGAGAGGTTCTTCGTTATGCTTTGTTGAATATTCCTGAATATAAACTGCAGTCGGCATTTCCTATGTATGGATACGATTGGATAGTACCGAGCCACGAGACGAAAGCTTTATCAGCTCAAAATGCCCAAAACCTTGCCATTGCAACTGGTGCTGAAATAACTTTTGACACCTCAGCGGCTTCACCTTCCTATTCCTACCGAAGAGAGAATTCGAATCATGTCGTTTGGTTTGAAGATATAAGATCGATAAGTGCAAAATATGAAATGATTGATGCATATGAACTGATAGGAGCAACTTATTGGCAGATTGGTTTGGAATTCCCGCAGAATTGGGAGTTTATAAATAATAATATCTGGATTATCAAATAGAATGAATGGGTGCAGGCGGTTTATATATTTACTTCCCTTGTTTGGTTGTACGGCTTTTAACAGAAGCAAGCCAATCATACCGAGAAAGACTTTAAAGAGAGGCAATATTGTTAGACGGGTCTTGAAACGATAAAAAAGGTGCCATGGAAAACCAAGGCTCCTTTTTTTCGTGAAACGAAATCATCTAGGAAGATTAGATGACTTACTTGACAGCGATTGATCACATTGCTTCCCTATTAAGTCGTTCCTTTTAAAAGTTGCATAAAGAAAGGCAAGGAATATCAGGGTGGAGGAAAATTGGAACGTTGTTTTGACACTGTATGTTTCCGTTATAAAGCCTAATAGTAAGACAGAGCCGGCAAATGTAAGATTGATGACTGCTCCCCAAACTGCATGAATTTTTGCAAGAGTCTTTTCCGTAGCATGGTCTTGGAATAGCTTGGTATAGATCACTTCCCGGATTTGTTCTGGGAGCCCGTACAGGCATGCCAGCAGCAAAGCTAATGCAGGAATACTGGTAGTTCCAAAAAGCAGGATCAGCAGTGAACTGAGAAATAGCCCGAAAGTGATGAAGAATCCAATATATTTTTCTAGTAACTTGGCAAAACGGATGACGATCAATCCACTGAAAATCATGCCGACAAAGTAGCTTGTGTTAATGTACCCCCACCATTCCTCACCCAGTTGCAGGTTCTGTTCTACATATATATAGATAACGGCAGCCACCCACACGCTTGAAGCTAAAGTGGTTATGAAATCAATGGAAATGAGGGTACGGATAGTTGGGATTTGACGAATCGCAACCCATCCGGATTTAATCGAATCCCAGTTTGAAGGAGCAACAGGGTCCGTCGCATGTTCAGGGACTTTGATTCTCCCTGTATAGATCGTTGAAACGGCATAAAGCATGACCGTAAGCCAAATGATGAAACTGCTGTTGGTACTTATCAATAAGACGGAACCTAGTGGCCATCCTGCTACAAAGATGGTCTGGGTGATCACATTCAAGAAACCATTCGCTTTCATCCGCTCTTCTTTTGGAACTAATTGAGGAACCAAAGCTGCGCTAACCGGGGCAGCGACTCCGTCCAATAATGAAATAAAGGCAATGAAGAAAATGACGGCAACAGAAAAACCATGATCGAAACTTATTATAAAGATTCCTAGGCAAACGAGTAAGATCGTTTTCCACCATTGAGATTGAACGATGATTCTTTTTAAAGGAAACCTGTCGATGACAAGGGGGGCAAGTAAACTGCTGATGAACCGAAAAATCGTTGTAATTTGAACGGGAGCAAACTCAAATAGAAGGCAGACCCCGTCAAATTATATAATAGTGAAATCAACCCGACTACATAAAAAATATCCCCTAGATTTGCAAATGCCTGACCAATCCAAAGGCATCGAAACGATGTGTTTTTCATGAATACCATCCTTTACTAAAATAAAGTTCATGGATATTTAGAATGGTTATTTTTTTACACTGGATTCACTCCTTAAATTCAATAGATTGTATGAGCCGGGTTGGCTTTTTTTATGAACGTGGGCGTTCTGAAATGCTTGCTCAATATGGAATATGGAATTATACTCCTTAATATATGTAAAAAAGGAGAAAAATTTGATGATTCGACGTTTTGCTTCATATTACCTGCCGCATAAGCGGTTATTCATTATTGATTTCTTCAGTGCAGTGGTCGTGGCTGTACTTGAACTTGCATTTCCGCTAGCTGTTCAGTGGTTTATTGATACACTGCTGCCTGGCGACGATTGGTCTGCCATAGTTTCGGTAAGTGCCGGTTTGTTCCTGCTTTATATCATTAGTACCTTCTTACAGTTCATAGTAGGGTACTGGGGCCACAAATTGGGTATAAATATCGAGACTGATATGCGTGAGGAATTATTTGAGCATGTGCAGAAACAATCTTTTCGTTTTTTTGATAACACGAAAACCGGCCATGTCATGAGCCGCATAACCAATGATCTGTTCGATATTGGTGAACTTGCTCACCATGGTCCCGAAGATTTATTCATTGCCTTCATGACTTTTATAGGTGCATTTTGGATTATGTTGACAATCAATGTGAAACTGGCACTCGTATCGGTTTGTATTTTACCGTTTCTCGTGTTATTGATTGTCATAAGTAATTTAAAGATGAATAAAGCTTGGAAGAAAATGTATACAGAGGTTGCGGATGTAAATGCCCGTGTGGAAGATAGCGTCTCAGGAGTGAGGGTTGTACAATCCTTTACGAATGAAACATATGAAATGAAAAGATTTGCTACTAATAATCGCAGATTCCGTAAAGCGAAACTACTAGGTTATAAGGTTATGTCCTTTAGCTTATCAGGCATTTACATGATGACGAGGTTCATGACCCTTGCCGTGTTGGTGATTGGAGCTTGGCTAACTTTTCATGGGCAGCTCTCTTATGGGGAACTGGTTGCATTCGTCTTATATGTTAACGTATTATTTAAGCCGATCGACAAAATCAGTGCGTTGATGGAACTCTATCCAAAAGGGATGGCCGGCTTTAAGCGTTTTACGGAACTACTGGATGTCACGCCTGATGTAGTGGATAAAAAGGATGCAATTGAGATGACCACCCTATTAGGGGATATTTCCTTTAAAGATGTTTCTTTTAACTATGAAGACAAAAAGCCAGTTTTAAAAGGAATTGATCTAACAATTAAAGCTGGTGAAACCATCGCTTTTGTCGGGCCTTCAGGAGCTGGGAAAACGACCATATGTTCTTTGATCCCGCGTTTTTATGATGTTAAGGCCGGTTCAATATCCATTGATGGAATTGATATTCGTGAAATGACGAAAAAGTCATTGCGCTCACAAATTGGCATAGTCCAGCAAGATGTATTCCTTTTCACAGGAACTGTAAAAGAGAACATTGCGTACGGAATGCTTGGAGCATCGGATGAACAAATTCAAGAAGCCGCAAGGAAAGCCCATTTGGAGACTTTCATTGAAGGACTTCCAGAAGGCTATGAAACTCAAATAGGTGAACGAGGCTTGAAATTATCGGGTGGACAGAAACAACGAATTGCAATAGCGAGGATGTTTTTGAAGAATCCGCCAATATTAATTCTCGATGAGGCAACCTCTGCACTCGATACGGAGACGGAAAGAATAATCCAGCAGGCTCTTACGGAACTAGCTGAAAACAGAACTACGTTAATCATCGCACACCGATTGGCAACCATTCGTAACGCTGACAAGATCGTGGTTGTTACGGAAGAAGGAATTGCTGAAGAAGGCGGTCACGATGACTTACTTAAGCAGGGGGGCATTTTTGCCAATCTGCATCAATTACAATTCCAAAAATGATAAAAAGCTATTTGTCCTAACAAGGAAAGCTGAGTTTGTTGACTAAAGGGGTTTTACCTAAAATTTCAAAACAATGTTGATTGTAGCGGGTGTGCGAGACTCCTGCGGGAAAAGCGCGTCAAGGGGAGACCCCGCAGGCGCAAGGAGCCGAGGGAGGACCGCCCGTGGAAAGCGAGTGCCTGAAGTGGAAATCGACGTTTGAGGTTTTATAAACCCACTTAAAAAACTGAGACAAACTTGTCTAGTTTGTCTACAGTCTGAGCTATATGTCCTTACAAGGACAAATAGCTTTTTTAATAGCATGGAAAGGAGTTCAATCAATATTAAGTTCGATATAACATCATGACTGATTAATATTTCAATAAGGAATAAAAGTCTTTTAATTAAATCCGGGTTGAGGGGGAATGGCGGCTTATTAATCGGTTATTCGTTCAAATTGAGGCGAAATCTAATAGGTTAGCCTATAACAATAGAATTGGCTGTGCATACAATAAGGGTAGACGGTGAGGCCATAAAACAGAAAAGATTAAGGAGTGTAAATCGTGAAAGTAATGACTATTTTAGGGACTCGACCTGAAATTATTAGATTAAGTCTAATCATAAAGAAACTGGATCAATATGCCAATTCACATATTCTAGTGCACACTGGACAAAATTTCACCGCATCCTTAAGTGAAATATTCTTCCAACAGCTAAAGGTACGAACCCCTGATTATGTCTTGCTTAATCTCACTGCCGCTATGCGTTATGCAGGTCCAAGGGAAGCGGTATTTAATGCGCTTGTTCGAAAGAATTATGGTTGTACACACTTTATTGTCGGCCGTGATCATGCTGGGGTAGGGAAATATTATGGAACGTATGATGCGTAAAAAATATTCAACCAGTTTGACCCTAAAGATATAGGTATTAAACCATTGTTTTTTTAACATAGCTTATATGGCTTCTTTGAAGACATGCCTACATTCTGCTGACGAAAGGTTCATTTTAAGTGGACCGAAAGTCAAGGAAATGCTGCATGGGGGTTTTACTCCACCACCGGAATTTACTCGCCCTGAGGTGGCAGAAGTATTTATTAATTAAGGGCATGAAGCTAAAAGGGAGGGTTAACCAAAAGGCACAACTACTATCCTAACGGGTATCATAAGTGGAAGCCCCTACAAGGGGGTTATTAAGCCTTTGTTACAGTGCTTATCCAGCTTTAAGTCTGAAAAGCCGACGTTATTTAAAATATCCACACCATCCCGGCTAACCTCATTATACAAATGACTTTGTACAACCTGTATCTTTAATTCCTTGGAAATTGATATGTATCCCCTTATTTAGGCATAATAAAATCTATACAAGAAGTAGTTTAACATCCAAGTTATTTCATGGGTTTATTATACAGTCTAACTAAGGGGAAAATATCATGCGCAAGTGGAAGTAGATATATTTTAAAAATTGATGATATCCTAATTCCATAAAGCTAGTGGTTTATCAGTATAGTTGTGATTGTGGCAGATGAACTTTTGTCGACGATATCAATCCCAATATATAATTCTGTATTTTTGTATATTTCCTTCATCCAATTAAAATCACCAGATGGTGCTTCTATCCTTTTTTAGCTGCAGTTGTTTTATTATGCTTGGTAATTCTTGAAATGTGTGTTTTGGTTTGAGTAAGTGATGAACCCGAACCAGATACAGACTCAGAATTTCTCCACCTGTTTTTCTTATAAATATTAGTAAATAGCTCTTTCATTTACATTCTCACCTTTCATCATTTTGTTAATTTATAAAGGAATTAATAAAACGACATGACTCGAAAGGGTGATCTGTAAAATCTAGAAATCTATATTGAATTTGGCAAAGTACCAATCATCATCATATTTTCGTTTTTGAAAGTAGGCCCGTCGCTGCTTTTTGACTCCATCAAGGAGAACTTGAGATTCAATCGGGTTTGCTTTTACATGGATCATAAGTTTTTTGCACTTCTGTATGCGATGAGTATTAAAATGAGAGTAGGCCATCCTTAATAAATTATAATAAACTTCATCATAGCTAACTTCATACGGGTGAGTTTTTCTGAATAGATGGATTATTTTTATATTAGGCAAAACGTGACAGCGAAATCCAAACAGCCATAGCTTAATAGAAAGCTCTACATCTTCATGTCCCCAAATTTTAAATCCCGTTTCAAATCCGCCCACATCTTCAAACACTTTTTTTGAGATAATAAAGCATCCTCCGGGTAATACGGCAGTTTCAAAGAGGCCATTTTGTTTAGAATTCCATTTAATTCTAAGGTTTGACTTTAAGGTCATACCATAGCCAATGAAATCGGAATTGCCAAACGAAGCAATTGCTGGGGTTACTGCATCTGATTTTCCTGTAAGCAGGGGTTCTACAATATGATCGATCCACAAATCTTCAAACTGTAAATGTGCATCGCAAAAAATCAGGAATTCTCCAGAAGCTTTTGCTGCTCCTAAATTTCGTGCGCTGGCAGCTCCAATGCCATCTGTTTCAAAAAGCTTAACCTGGTTTGCGTGATTATAGGTAGTAAGAAAATCGCAGCAATCATCTGATGATCCATCGTTTATAATAATCACTTCGAAGGAATAATTTGTATCAACTGAAAATAATGAATCGAGAGTGTTTTTCACATTTTCCCCTTCATTTTTGGCAGGAAAAATTATTGAAATTAAAGGATGATTTTTCACTTCATATATCTCTCCTTTTGTACGATTTTTCATTAGTATGAAAAATTCAAGGACTGTGATATTGAATTTAATAGGGAGATTATCACAATCCTTGATCTTCCGTTGAAAGTGGTATTTAAGTTTCTGTTTGTAGTTCAATGGGTTAAAGTGAGGGTACATATACTCAAAATAATGGTTATTATTAAAGCTTTCTAAAATTCTTAAAGGGATCTATCGCTGTTTTTTGCGCTCCAGAATGTAAATTATATAAAGGATGATTTTTATAAAACATATCTAATGAAAATGAATCTGACTTAGAGTTTTTAAATTTAGTATCTTGGTAATCTTTTTTCTGATACGATGACAAGATTCCGGAATTATAATTTTGTTGAGTTCGATCAATTTCTGTGTAACTCGGGTTATTTAAGGGAGAGGATATTTGACTATGTGATGTTTGCATATTAAAATTTTGGGTTGTATTTTTTTGTTGGTTTGTTTCATTCGAGAATCGAAACGCACTTGGTTGATTAATTACTTCTTTGTTATTTGGCGAATTGAAATTTACCATATTAACACGAGTATTTCCAACTTGCTGTTGTTTTCCATTATTATTAAAAGGTTTTTCCATTTTTCCTGTTGCTTGCAATTGATTTTTTTCTCGTTGTTTAATATATTTTGTTCGTTCATCTTTATCATGTATTTCTTTTGCTTTTTGATCATTTACCGTTTTACTTATAGTTCCTATTTTTTGTAAATAATTAATTTCTTTATCTTTTAAATCTATTATGGAACCGGTTAAGTTCTTAATTTCCTGTTGATGTTGGCTTTCATTTTCCTTTAAATTGATAATCGTCTGTTCTAGATTATCAATCTCGGCTTTATATTTATTTTCTTGCTCTGAAACACGAGCAATCGTTTGATTCAAATGATCGATTTCTTGTTGATGTTGATTTTCATTTTCCTTAAAATTTTTAATCATTTGCTCTAGGTTTTCAATCTCGGCTTTATATTTATTTTCTTGCTCCGAAACAAAAGCGATCGTTTGATTTAACTGCTCGATTTCCTGTTGACGATGATTTTCATTTTCCTTTAGGTTGTAAATCGTCTGTTCTAAATTATCAATCTCGGCTTTATATTTATTATCTTGCTCCGAAACACGAGCAATCGTTTGATTTAACTGCTCGATTTCTTGTTGATGTTGATTATCATTTTCCTTTAAATTGATAATCGTCTGTTCTAAATTATCAATCTCGGCTTTATATTTATTTTCTTGCTCTGAAACACGAGCAATCGTTTGATTTAACTGCTCGATTTCTTGTTGATGGTTATCTTCATTTTTCTTAAAATTAATAAGCATTTGCTCCAGGTTATCAATCTCCGCTTTATACTTATTTTCTTGCCCTGAAAAAAGAGCAATCGATTGATTTAACTGCTCGATTTCTTGTTGATGGTTATCTTCATTTTCCTTAAAATCAATAATCATTTGCCCTAGGTTTTCAATCTCGGTTGTATATTTATTTTCCTGTTCGGATAGGCGGTCGATCGTTTGAGTATAATTTTTAATGTCATGTTTAAAGTTGTCGATAACTTGTATATGATGATATTCCTTTTCGGAAAGTTCAATCAGGGCTTTTTCTAAACTTTCAATCTCCGCTTTATATTTATTTTCTTGTTGGGATACAGCGCTAATCGTTTGATGTAACTGCTCGATTTCTTGTTGATGGTAGTTCTCTTTTTCCTTTAAATCTATAATCATCTGTTCTAGACTTGCAATTTCCACCTTATATTGACTTTCCTGTTCCGATAGTTGGCCGATCATTTGAGTATAATTTTCAATTTCCTGTTTAAAGTTGTCAATAACTTGTTTTTGCTTTTCTTCCTTTTCGGAAAGTTCGATCATGGCTTTTTCTAAACTTTCAATCTCGGCTTTATATTTATTTTCTTGTTGGGATACAACGGCAATCGTTTGATTTAACTGCTCGATTTCTTGTTGATGGTAGTTCTCTTTATCCTTTAGGTCGGAAATCATCTGTTCCAAATTCTCAATGTTCACTTTGTAATGACTTTCCTGTTCGGATAGGTGGTCGATCGTTTGATTATATTTTTCCATTTCCTGTTTAAAGTTTTCGATAACTTGTATATGATGATTTTCCTTTTCGGAAAGTTCGATCATGGCTTTTTCTAAGCTTTCAATCTCCACTTTATATTGATTTTCTTGTTGGGGTACAACGATAATCGTTTGATTTAACTGATCGATTTCTTGTTGATGGTGGTTCTCTTTTTCCTTTAAATCTATAATTATCTGTTCTAAATTTGCAATTTCCACCTTATATTGACTTTGCTGTTCAGATAGTTGGCCGATCATTTGAGAATAATTTTCATTTTCCTGTTTAAAGTTGCCGATAACTTTTTTCTGCTGCTCTTCCTTTTCGGAAAGTTCGATCATAGATTTCTCTAAATTTTCAATTTCGGCTTTATATTTATTTTCTTGTTGGGTTACAATGCTAATCGTTTCATTTAACTGCTTGATTTCTTGTTGATGGTCGTTCTCTTTTTCCCTTAGATCGGTAATCATCTGTTCCAAATTCTCAATGTTCACTTTATATTGTCTTTCCTGTTCGGATAGGTGGCCGATTATTTGAGTATAATTTTCAATTTTATGTTTAAAGTTTTCGATAACTTGTATATGATGATTTTCCTTTTCGGAAAGTTCGATCATGGATGTCTCTAAATTTTCAATCTCCGCTTTATATTTATTTTCTTGCTTTGAAACAAGAGCAATCGTTTGATTTAACTGCGCGATTTCTTGTTGATGGTAGGACTCTTTTTCCTTTAGATCGGAAATCATCTGTTCTAAATTTGCAATGTCCACCTTATATATATTTTGCTGTTCCGATAGTTGATCGATCATTTGAGTATAATTTTCATTTTCATGTTTAAAGTTTTCGATAACTTGTTTCTGCTGCTCTTCCTTTTCGGAAAGTTCGATCATGGATGTCTCTAAATTTTCAATCTCMKCTTTATATTTATTTTCTTGTTGGGTTACAACGCTAATCGTTTCATTCAACTGCGCGATTTCTTGTTGATGGTAGGACTCTTTTTCCTTTAGATCGGAAATCATCTGTTCTAAATTWGCAATGTCCACCTTAAATTGACTTTCCTGTTCGGCTAGGTGGCCAATCATTTGGGTATAATTTTCAATTTCAAGTTTAAAGTTTTCGATAACTTGTTTCTGCTGCGCTTCCTTTTCAGTAAGTTCAATCATCGATTTCTCTAAATTTTCAATTTCAAGTTTAAAGTTTTCGATAACTTGTTTCTGCTGCGCTTCCTTTTCAGTAAGCTCAATCATCGATTTCTCTAAATTTTCAATCTCCGTTTTATATTTAATTTCTTGTTGGGATGCATCGCTAATCGTTTGATTTAACTGATGGATTTCTTGTTGTTGGTAGGACTCTTTTTCCTTTAGATCGGAAATCATCTGTTCTAAATTAGTAATGTCCACCTTAAATTGACTTTCCTGTTCGGATAGTTGGCTAATCTTTGAAATGTAATGATCAATTTCTTTCTTATATTTTTTTATATCTTTTTTATGATGCTCTTCCTTATCTGAAAGTGCTTTTTCTAAATGATTCATCTCCACTTTATATTGCTTTTCTTGATCGTATAAAAGATCAATGGTTTTAGTAAGCTGATTCATTTCATTTTTATAATTCATTTCTTTTTCGTTGAGAGATTGAATGGTTCCTTTTAACTCTTGAATTTCATTTTTGAAAATATTTTGCTCGTGAAAATAAAACATAACTTTTTCAACTAATTTCTCAATCTCTAAATTTATGCTTTGTACATCTAAGTTAGATATTTTTTTATTGACTGGAGCAAGAAGGGATTTCACCTCTGTAAGACCATCCGCCATTTTTTGAAAACCATCATGGCTTTTAAATTCCTCATTTTTAACATACTGTTTTTGAGCAGACTCATAATCTTTAACTTTCTTTTGAAGAGAAGCAATTTCACTTTGTAATAATTTATTCTTATCTCCAAGAGTTTTTACGTCGTTATTTTTCTTTTCGTCGTTTGTTTTGGTTTCTTTAAAGTACTGTAGTTCAGCCTTATATTTCTTAATTTCTTCTTCCAACTTCTGAACCTTGGTTTCTGCATTCTTCCTTTCATGTTCCTTCCGATTGATTAGATCTTGATATGTTCTTTGTTCATTTATCATTTCTTCATTGTGTTTTATTAGTTTTCTTATTTTCTTTTTACTATAATCGACTTCGTATTCATTAACTTTTGATTTGTATAGGGAAAGTTCAGATCTAAGATGAATGATCATTTGCTGAAGTTGAACTGGAGTTATTTTATTCAATTTACTTTTTTGAATTTCATTGGCTTTTTCATCATCTGTGTACAAAATAACCACTCCTTATTTTTGATCACGTGTGAACAGGCGCAATCTCCAGCCATTACTAATAAGGAATCAATTAGACAGGTTGAGATTGAGCGACTGTAAATGACCAAGAAGTTCCTATGCGGAGATGTTTATCAAGATTTTTATGGGTGTGGAGTACCGTTCGTCAGAGTGTTGGTGTTGCTTCATGATTAGGAACACTGCGACATCCAAATCATTGTAGGGGTAATGGTAAACAAAAGAAAATTCCTCCTCATAAAATGATCATCTTGACCGAAAAATCTTTGATTTCAATTTTTCAATATTCATGTGACTGGTTTTAATCAAATACTGATCCCTTTATAAATGATTCCATAATAGTTATATGTACCGTATTTCAAAAAGGTGATTATATTTATCACCTTTTGATTCCCCTCATAAAATTCATTTACATGGATGGAGGCACTACATTTCCTTTTAATATTGTATACACAAACTTACACAAGGAATTAGAGTTTGCCGAGTGTATTCTTTATCATTTCTTCATTCCTCTTACATATTATAAATATTGGGTGATATAAGGGTTGTGGGAAAAGAGCCGTACGGTATTAATTTATCCTATTAAATAGTAAAGCTGCTACCAGGATTAACAAAAAGGGGGATACATAAATGGACATTAAAGTAGAAGTTGGAGATAAGGGGGCAGGAACCATCCCCTATGAGTCTCTCCCGGCATTTACTTATCTTTTTAGGGAATTGGGTTTTGAGGTGCAGCCAGATACTGAAAATCAAAAAGTACAATTATGTTCTGCATTGCATGGTAAAAGAATTGTCATTTCTTCCGACTATGATGTTAAATATAACACCTTTAGAAAGCACCTTCTAGAAAGGAAGGTGTTGGAGTATATTCAAACATTCCTATCTGCATGCGGGGCAAAGGTGATTCTCATGGATGAAAAGAATGAATCAGAAAGGGCTGATTTTCATGTATACTTTTCACTCTTTGAAATTCCAGGAATAAAAGAGCCCATTCTTGAATTAGTTTACAATTCAAAATCTGCTAATAAAAAGTTATTGGATATTTTTCAATATGAATGTAAAAGGACTGGAACAAAATTTAAATCTAATGAGGTAGTCAGAAACGCAAATAACCCTTTTATTAATATACAGATTATGTATCCTGTTTTTACGGATGAAGATTTTTGGGGAAAACTTGGTGAGAAATATGCGATGTCCATAACTATAGGAATATTGGCTAGATTTCACGAAAGCTCACCTTTATCTGTTTTGTCATTAGTTCCAATTGAAATTTTCTCAAACATGTTTATTCATTCTGAAAATACTGGGATAAATTTAGAGCCTGCCATGCAAAAAGAAAAAAGTTTACCAGAAAAGAAAAAGTTTTTATTAAAGAAACCAACTATTACTAAAAGAAAAGAAGCAGAAGTGTTTTTAGATTATCATATTTTTATTGAAGAACTTGAAGAACGTAACAAAATCAAGCTTATTGGAAATCTTCATATTAAAAATATAGGTACGGAGGTTTTGCGGAATCCAGTTATCTGTCTGCGTTCCAGCCCTTCAGAAAGTATAAAAATATCTGGGCAAATATTGCCGCCCAATGTTGCCGAAACTTTGGGGGTCATGAAAAATGAAGAAACAAAAGGGTGGCAATATATGAATGAGGAATGGTTTGAAGAAATGGAGAAGGGTGAAACCTGGATATGTCCAATTCAATCTAAAAATATAAACCCTAGGCAAACAGAATCTTTAACTAACTTACAAATAAGCGTCCTTCAACCTGAAGAAAACAGCAATATTCGTGTAGAGGCTTTTGTATTTTTTAAAGAACAAGATTTGGAAATCAGTTCAAGCAATCAAATTTCCTTATTATTAACGAAGAAACGATAAGGTTAAAGATTTAATGGCATAGAAAACCGGGGGTGGGAGTGAGGTGGTTGAAGGAAATTATCACTTTGAGAAATACTTATTAGATAATAGGAAAGTGATAAAATTATTGGACCAAGCGATAAAACAGAATAGAGCTTTTCCCTTGCTCGTTTTGGAATCGGTGAAATAAGCTATTTAAGCTATCCAGCCAATGGATTACTTGTACAGGAATTTAAACGGTATGAATCTTATGCGGGCGTATCCAATGTACCAGAGATAATCAGGAGGGAGTTGGTCAGGTCATTGCGGGATGCCGATATTGCTGGGTTGATAGCTCCTTGGCGACTGGATCCTTGGGCAAAACAAACTAGAACTGTACTTGAACAACTGAAGTTCATGCCTTCAAAAGTATGTTGTGCTTGGATCATGCAGAGCCTCTTGGAAGAGGGGATATTATGGTCATGGCTGAGTAATAAGAAGGTATTTCTTGTTGGACGCCGTTCAAAAGAAGCAGAAAACGTCTTTAAAGAACAAGGCGTACAAATTACTGGCAGTATAGGTTTAAATGGATATGACGAGTTAATTAGAGTACAAAATGAGCTCCAGTCTAATCAGGAGTGGGAAATAGCATTAATTTCCGCTGGGATCCCGGCAACCATTTTAGCTCCAAGAATTGCAAAATTGACCCAGAAGGTTGCCATTGATTTCGGGCATGCCCTTGATATGATTCTTGATGGAGAAGAATATAAACTTTCCGACTTAGTAAAAAAGTGGAATGATCAGTTTTCCTAAATTGGAAAACAAAAATTAATTTAACATTGTAGGGAAATAAAGAAAAAATAATACTCGCAAATTCAACCTTGAATTCATAAAGGAAGAGGTGCGAGTATCTTATTCACTAAATTCAGTTTACGAATTTTAATTGTATCGGAAAGACTTTTTTTCCTGTTAGTTGGAAACATTTTAATTCAGGGGTCGAGTTTGCAAACGAAATAATAAGGTGACCTACCTCTGGGTAGTTATTTAAAGTAATATCTCCTTCTGACGGATAAGCACTATCTGTTGGGTGGGAATGGTAGATACCGATAAAATCTTCATTCCTCCTATCGATAAGTTCAAATACATGACGAATTTGATCTAAATCCATCGAGAAGGAAAAGGAGCTCCTATTTACATTTTCCATTGGCCAAATTGTTTCTGCAATCCCATTTCCCCCTGAAAGCAGTCCACAGGCTTCATAAGGAAGTTCTCGTTTACAATGAGAAATCAATTTTTGCCTAACATGATTGGTCATGTAAAAAGTACCGGATATTACACCTTGATCATTTGTTTTTTCCACAACAACCTTTTGCCCGTACTGGCCGAACCTGGAGGGCTGAGGGAGTGAATTGTTGATGTTGTTGAGCGGGCTGCGGGTTAGGCATTCCTAATTTTCTTCTTACTTTACGTCTTAGCTTATCAGATGCCATTTTTTTCTCTCCTTTTATAGGTATGCTCTATAAATATGAAAACATGAATCTATATGTAACCTAATAATTAATAAATGGGTGGCCTAAAATGCGGGATACATTTATTAAGTGTTGAAGTAAATGATGGAATTAGACTTATCTAAGTTTCTTTACAAAAAAAAACCGAGAGATTAATATCCCTCGGGTTTTTTAGTATTATACAGGGAAACGATCGCAATCTCCTACTTCAACCTCTAAACCTGGGTTAGCTACTTCTGTCAGAGCAATAGTGACACTTGTAGTTGCACCAGTTATTACAAGTGTAGCAGTATCTCCTAGAGGATCAATATCACCAAGAGTTAGTGTGAATGTTGCGTTTTCTGGTACACCTCCGGCTGGTGTTATAATACCGGTACCAGTTACAGTAAGCCCAGTAACTACTCCAGCAGCATTTGTAGCACATGTAGGCTGGTTAAAGTCTTTGGCTGTAAACGTGAAGCTTTGGTCAATATCAGCATCAGGTGTTCCAGTTGGAGTAGGGGTAGGTCCTAATGTATCGATGAAGGTAACTTGAATCCTGCTACCAGCAAGGGTACATTGGTCGCAAACCAGGGCAATCAAATCTAAGTTTCCTGTTGTTGGACCACCTAGACCGTCCTCAAATACAAGGATGGATGCTTCGCCATCGAATTCTGCTGCACCTTGGCAGTCGCAGTTCAATGTCGGGAAGAAGGTCGGGCATTGTTGAGGGAATCGTGGTGTTGGGCACACGAAGCCGTCTTCTTCAATTGGAATGACAGGACGTGGTCCACAGAACTTAGCCTCGACCTCTAGCTTAACCTCAGCCTCGACTTGAACATCTTTACACATGGTCACATCAAGTACAACCATATCACCAAGCATTTGATTTAAAACAACTGTACATTGAACATCGAAAATATTACAGTTGATTTCTGTTCCCTCTGGGAAACATAGGATTACTTCATCCATGAAACTAACAGGTACTACGAAATTACAACCTGGTAGTGGTTCTCCATTGCAAAAGAATTGAACGCGGATATGGACATGGAAGGCAAGGGAAACAATTTGGGCCCCTGGAACACTAGGAATGTTAGCTGGAATGGCTCCGATAAAATCACAGCTTCGTGTACCAACTACTTCCGAACAAGTAGCTGTTATTGTGTTACCATCATGACGTGCATCTTCGATTGCCGCAAAGCATTCCTCAGGTATTTGAACTTTATTGCGGTCACGATTTGTTAGAACAACCCAGTCATATACTTTAGTAACTCGAATACATTCAGGTCCGATGGGGTTCGGTACCACTTGTCGGCCCTGAATAGATTTGACGTTCCTTTTTTTCATTCAAACATCTTTCCCTTCAGTATCAGGTTTTGAACACATTAACATACTATGGGGATATCTTTTTATGGGTACATTTTTCTTAGAAAATGGGCTAATAAAATATTATGAATGTATAAATGTATATTTATATAATCAAAATTCTAATCATAAAATCTTAAAAGAAAGATTAGGAGGTGAATAGGTGTTGGCTATTGAATGGCTTGATTTTTTTATTTTAATATTGGCTACCTTCCGGTTAACTCATTTAATTGTATTTGACGATATCACTTCATTCATCAGAAAACCTTTTTTGACTGCCACCATCCAAGAAAATGCCTCTGGACAACTGGAGGAAATCATTGAAATAAAAGGATCGGGACTTCGTTATTTCATAGGTTCGCTTTTAAGTTGCTATTGGTGTGTAGGGTTTTGGTGTTCCGTCATTACTGTACTTATTTATTATTATTTACCTGCCGCTTTTCCACTCCTATTGGTCTTTGCTGTTGCGGGAGCTGCTGCTTTTATTGAATCTAAATCATGAAAGTATAATCGTGTAGGGTAAGACAATTAAAAGCATAATGAACTTTATGTATCGATATTCAGACTAATAGTATATGCTGAACATCATATAAATGCTTAATGGACAGAGAGGCTTATATATTTTTGGGTTTTAGATCAAAATCAATCCAAAACTGTTGTAGATTGATAGCAAGTACGAGGGGCATTACATTTTAATTTTAAGCATCAGGGAGCAAGCGATTGATTAAAATCCATTCAGATACGAATGGATTTTTTCTTATAATAATAGGAATTGATATGGAAATATAAATTTGGAGTAAAACTTCATTAACAATAGTTTACGGGTGATCCGATTATTATGTCATATGACGCCGAAGAAATCTTTAGCTAGTTCGATCCGCTGAAAATAGGAATAAAACCCTATTCTTAGAACACAGTTTCTCCTGCAAAAAATGTTAGAACTCCCCATACAAAAGATGAAGATAGATTAATATGTATGGGATTAAGCCAGGAAATGCTCAGGGAGGTACTTATCGCGACTTGAGTTTACTCGTCCTAAGGTGGCTGGGTTCTTATTAGAGGCATGAAGATAAATGAAGGCGAGTAAGCTAATGTAAACGTTATAAAAGTTGATAGCTTTTGGAGAGTATGTATCCGGAATAATCAATTTTCCATTTCGACAATTCGGTATTCTTTATTCAACGAATGGAGCGGATAGTTCAAGTACAGTTATTGAAGGTTAGTGGATTTTAAGTGAATATAACGAATTGGAGGAGGATTAATGAAAGCAATCTTGTACACCAAGTACGGTCCCCCTGACGTTCTTCATTTTAAAGAGGTAGAAAAACCGGATCCTAAGGAGAATGAAATACTGATAAAAGTAAAAGCGGCAACGGTAACAATGGGGGATATTCGGTCACGGAGCTTTACAGTTCCCCTCTCTGTTTGGCTGCCAGCTCGGATTATTATGGGATTAAGACGTCCCAAGAAAACCATATTGGGCTTGGAGTTATCTGGAGAAGTTGAGTCAGTGGGCAAAGATGTCAAGCTGTTTAAAGCAGGTGACCAGATTTTTGCAGCTTCCCAAGTGGGCTATGGTGCTTATGCCGAGTATAAGTGTTTGCGTGAAGACGGGCCGGTTTGCATAAAACCTAATAATATATCTTTTGAGGAAGCCGCAGCCATTCCAATCGGGGCACGTACAGCATTGTTTTATCTTAGAAAAGCTAACGTTCAGAGTGGTCAAAAGGTTCTTGTCTATGGTGCTTAAGGGAGTGTAGGAAGTTATGCAGTACAAATTGCCAAGTATTTCGGAGCAAAAGTTACAGGGGTTTGCAGTACCGCGAATGTAGAATTGGTAAAATCTCTTGGAGCCGATAAGGTCATTGATTACACTTCAGAGGATTTTTCCAGAGATGGTGAGACCTATGATGTTATCTTTGAAGCGGTAAACAAGAGTCCGTTTTCAGCTTGTATGAAATCGCTGAAGAAGGACGGAACCTATCTAAATGTCACTGTACCGGTACCTGGTGTTCGAATGCTCTGGACTAAATTGACAACCGGCAAGAAGCTGATATTGAGTCAAAATTCACCAGAAACTCCCGAAGCTCTAAACTTCCTCAAGGAACTTGTTGAAGCAGGAAAGTTAAAAGTGATCATTGACAGATGTTATGCGTTTGAAGAATTAGTTCAAGCCCATAGGTATGTAGAGAAAGGACACAAGAAGGGAAATGTCGTAATAACTATGGAACATAATGGGGAATCCTGATGGTGAAACAACGAAGCCCTTAAAAAGCTAAGGGGTGTGTTCTTAATTATAAGGCAGCCGGTTTATATGGAAGTATTGGGTACGGGTGTTATTGAGGTGCGCCGCTGGTACGAAATTATAGCAAAGGGAGTGGAAAAATGTTTCCGATTTTAGAAACAAAGCGGTTGGTCTTGAGAGAATTGGTTGAAGGTGATGCAGCAGATCTATTAAAATGTTTTTCCAATCCAGATGTATTAAGATATTATGGGCAAACTCCATTAACAAATACAGATCAGGTGAAGCAAATCATTAGGAATTTTTCAAAGAGTTTCGAAGAAAAACATGGAATTAAATGGGGAATTGAATGGAAAGGAAAGGAGGGCATTATTGGAACGATTGGATTTCAAGAATGGTCTCATGAACATAAAAGAGCAGAACTGAGCTATGCACTTTTTCCAAAATATTGGGGTAACGGTTATGCAACAGAAGCTGTCAGTAAGGTGATTTCTTATGGTTTTAAAGAGCTTGAATTAACGCGTATTGGAGCAATTGTTTTTATTGAAAATAAAGCATCCAACAAATTGTTGATTAATTTAGGTTTCAAAAAGGAAGGGATATTAAGAAATTATATGTACCAAAATGATGTTTCATTTGATACTAATCTATACTCTCTTTTACAGTAAATCCTTAATGATATGCCAAGGAATATTGAAAGGTTCACAGACAAAAAGTGGGGGGGGGTAACTGTTTTACGGGAATCAATAAATGAATATTCAGATATGTATTTAAAAATTCATTGTTTTCCTGTAAGATAACAATATATAAAAACCCTGTCGACTTACTTAGAAAACGTGAGGAAAATAGACATTATGGAATTCGAAAAAAGTGTTGAAAAAAGTTGGAGCAATCAACAAAACATAGGTTTAACAGCATATTTAAAGAAAATGAAGGGCGAAGCTAGAGAAAAGGATAGGATTGATTATATCGATTCCTTTGTTTCAGCTATAGGTGGGCTCATTGCTATAATCATTATTAGTTTTATAGCTGTCTATTTAGGGTATCCGATGGCATTAGCTCCTCTTGGGGCGAGCTGTGTCATTGTTTTTGGTGCGCATAAAAGTCTCTTGTCACAACCCCGTAATGTTATTGGAGGACATATAATCTCTACAACAATAGCTCTTATCATTTGGAGCATCTTTGGTAAAAGCTTATTCATTATCGGTCTCGTATTGGCCATTGTATTAATTATAATGACTTTTACAAAAACCGTTCACCCGCCCGCAGCAGCTAGTGCCCTTGTTTCGATCAATTCTCAAGCTGGTTGGGGATTCCTGACTTCAATTGTAATAGGTACTTTATTATTAGTTTTTATATCGATGATTTATAATAATTTATTTCAAACAAGACAATATCCAAAACACTGGTTATGAAAATTTATATCACATGCTTTTAATGTGACTGTTGTATGGCTCATCCCTTATTGTTCTAACTGCCTTACTTCAATAAGCGGGGAGCTGCTTTTTCTTACTATAAGAGTTAGAAGCCTTACTTACCATCTTATTACATAAAAATAACGTATGATAATGATTTACTAAAGCTTGATGGGCAGTGGTAAAATCCCAGTAAAAAAGGTGAATGTTCATGTCTGGAACAGTAATAGAAGATTCTTATCAAATCAGTTTGCAAAATATTCGCCATCACTCTCAGCATATCCATTTAGGAATTGAAATTCTTTTCGTAATCCGGGGAGAAGTCGAGGTCATGGTCAATCAAGATTCCTGGCATTTGGCGGAAAATGATCTCCTGCTAATTAATGCCAATGATGTCCATTCCGTAAAGGGGCATGAAGACAATGTGGTTCTATTGCTGCAAATTCCCCTTAATTCCATCGAGCAGCTTTATCAGGATATTCATGTGTGTTATTTCGACTGCCATTCATCCAAAGAGGATAATGGGTTATATCTTCTTTTTGATCAAATCCGTCAACTCTTGGCTGAAATTTTGATCGCACATTACCAAGAGCAGGATGGAAGTGTACTTGAAATCAACAGCCTGATATACAAGCTAGTTACACTCCTTATCCGGAATTTCAAAACCACACATCTCGGTCACAATCGATTTATTGAAATGAAGGATGATAGAATTAGGGACATCCTTACTTTTATTGAAAAAAATTATCGCAAACAGATGTCTTTGGAAGATATTGCTAAACGGCAATATTTATCACTTTACTATTTGTCCCGTTATTTCAAGCAGGCTGTTGGTGTCAGTTTTTCACAATATGTAAAGCAAACCCGTTTGAAATCAGCTGTTCATGAGCTATTATATACCGATCATAACATCATGAAAGTCTCGTTAAATAATGGTTTTCCTAATGTGAAAGCTTTTAACAAGGCTTTTAAGGAAATGTACAATCAAACACCTGCCGAATATCGAGGTCTTCATAAAAAAGAACCTTTCCAGGAAGTAAATAATATAAGCGAACAATATACCTTGGTGAATTCACCGCACTTTTTAATTGAATTGAGCAAGTATATTTCGCAAAAGGACCGAAATGTTACAGTGAAAGAATCGGGGAGTTCGACGGTTCATATCAACCTCCCGGAAGAACCTGTTCTTGTCCGGGATAAAGCCCAGCGATTACTGGTGATGGGACAGCTGGAATATGCCTTAAATGAAGAGGTCCAAGCAGAATTAAAGCTAATTCAGGAGCAGCTGCATTTTGAATATGCCTATTTCACGAACCTATTTTCCCCCTCGTTTACGATAATGGACCCGCTTTTGCAAATAGGGGGGCCATATTATAAGATTGATGCGTTATTTAACGAGTTTCAAAGACTGGGTTTAATTCCATTCATTAGTGTGGAATTTGAAAAGGAAGTCGTAAGCTGTCAGGATTATATAAAGATGTTAGATGAATTTTTACAGCATGCTGTCAGTTATTTTGGCGATGCCTTTGTCGGGAAATGGCAATTTGAATTGGTTTTCGCAAAGTGGGATCAAACAGCACGGACTTTTTATCAACAATACTTTCAAACTGTGAAAAAGAGGGCTTCCACCGCAAAAGTCGGAGTTCATGTGCCATTTTCCTTAGAAAAAGGATTATCAGTCCCTGTTACTGAATTTTTAAAGCAAATGGACCAAATTGATCTGGTGTGCTTTAGCTGCAATCCAAATGAACAAGTTGACTTTACCGATATGGATAACAGTTCCTTTAAGGGAGTAAAAGATCATATAAAGAAATCGTGTATGGAATTAAAAGCGAACCTTTCGTCAGCTGGCTTGGCTGGTACACCCATTTACCTGACAAACTGGAATACACTATACGGTAATACAGTAAATTTAAGCGGAACTTTTTTTCGATCAGCTCTCATTTTTAAAGACATGCTTGATGTTGTAAAAGAGATTTCCGGTTTGGGATTCTGGATTGATACCCATTCGTTAGAAAAAAGTAATATGGATAACGAAAATATTGCTATGAATGGAATTGCTCTCCTTTATTATTATCAAATAAAACGTCCGGCGTTTTTTAACATCCAATTAATCGCAAAAATTGGGCAAGAAATTTTAGCTGAAGGGGAGGACTTTGTACTGACGAAGGGGAAACAAGGGTACCAATTAGCAATTTATAACAATTCCTATGTTAATCCCACTTATTCTGTCGAAAGTTTCTTTTTGAGCTCTTTAACAAAGGAAAAGAAAATCATGATTTCAGGGTTGCCTTCTGGCACTTATCAAATTCGCAAATACATTCTCGATAGAAATAACGGTGCTTTTTACTTTAATTGGCTCAATCTCAATCAACAGTATATCTATGATCAAGAGATTATTACGTATCTTAAGCAGCGAGCCTATCCAGATTTGCAAATCTATGAGGAAAACATTGAATCGGAGCTCTTATTGCAATCCACCTTGACGTTAAATGCCATTCATCTCTTTGAAATTAGGCCATTAGGTTAAAACTTAATGGTCTTTTTTTGTTGTTTGATTAAGCGAAGTAATGAAAAAGGGCAAATGAAGGATATGTTTTCGACAATGATTGGAATGTTTTCAATAATTTAAAAATTTATAATAAAGGCAAGAAAGCGATTACATAAATATTATTTCGGAGGTAGCCTTTTATGTCTGTTTCTCAAGGAGCTATTAAAAAGCAAAGCGAAGCAAAACTTTCGGTATCTAAGGAAAAATATCCACGTGGAGTTTTGTTGACTACAGCTTTAATGGCTGGATATTCCATGATTTACATGGACAAAAACATGATTTCGACTGCAATTATCCCAATTGCAGAACAATTCCATTTAACAACAAGTCAAACCGGTTTGATAATGAGTTTATTTTTCTTGGGTTATTCGTTAATGCAGATACCCGGGGGATGGCTCGCAGATAGGATTGGCTATAAAAAGGTACTAATGCTTTCGCTTTCGCTCATTACGATATTTTCATTTGCATTTGGCCTTGCTGGAAGCTTATTGATGTTTATTTTGATTCGTTTCTTGGCTGGTATTGGCCATGCAGGCTATCCTCCAAGCTGTTCAAAAGGAATCGCCGAAAATTTCCCGAAAACAAGACGGACTTTTATTCAATCGCTCATTTTGTCAACGAGTGGAATTGGCGGAATTTTTGCTTTTGTAATCGGGGCACGGCTGATTGACTTAAATTGGCAATATGCCTACTATGCACTGGGGACATTTTTTGCCATTGCTTTACTTATGGTTGCTTTATTGGTACCTAATAGCCAACCAACTGCCAAAACGAAGATTGAAAAGAAACAAGTTAGTTTTAAGTCAGTGGTTTCTAATCGAAATGTAATTATTTTATTCGTTGCCATGCTGCTGGCGAATGTGGCTTTTTATGGAAATATGTCATGGCTGCCAACTTTCCTAAAGACAAAATTTGCACTATCCATTAGTACGGTTGGGATAATCCTGGCAGTGAACGCTATTGGAGGAACGTTAGCCTCCATATTTGCGGGAGTATTATTAACAAAATATTTTGCTGGCAAGGAAAAGTTACTGCTAATGTGCTGTTCAGTACTTTCATCCTTGTTGTTTCTTGGTTTAGTACTCTCAAATTCCTTGGCCCTTTCCATTGCTTTCTTATATGTGCTTACCTTTTTATTAACGACGATCTTTGTGGGAATTTTCTCTTGGCCGCACAAAATTTTGCCTGAGAATGTAATTGGGTCATCCATTGGGATCGTCAATACGGGGGGAACACTTGGGGGTTTTATTGCCCCAATGGCATTCGGTGCTTTAATTTCCATGGCAGGTGGCTCGTTTTCCATTGTATTTATCACCTTGGCAATAGCCGTTGTAATATGCGGTCTAGTGATACTTACCGTTAAAACTGAAAAATAATAGGAGGGAAAAAGATGTTAGATCAACTATTGCAAAAGCTTGAAGAGAAAAAAGAAAGAATGATAGAAATTCGCAGATATCTCCATCAACATCCTGAATTATCTTTTATAGAAGAAAAAACGTCGCAATACATTGCTGATTTTTATAAAGATAAGAATGTAAAAATACGGACAAATGTTGGCGGATATGGAGTGGTTGTGACAATCGAGGGCGGACTCCCTGGTAAAACAGTTGCCCTGCGTGCCGATTTTGATGGACTGCCAATTATGGAAGAGGCAGATGTACCATTTAAATCGAGCAATCCAGGTGTTATGCATGCATGCGGCCATGATGGACACACTGCCTATTTAATGATTTTAGCCGAAGCATTAATCGAAATGAAAGACCAATTAAGAGGAAACGTCGTTATCTTGCATCAGCCTGCGGAAGAAACGCCTCCAGGTGGAGCAATTGCCATGATTGAAGATGGATGTTTAGAAGGTGTGGATAGTATTTTCGGTATTCACCTCATGTCCCTATCGGTGACCGGGGAAGTCTGCTATCGTGCTGGAGAAATGCAGGCCGGGCGGTCATATTTCAAAGTGAAAATCCAAGGAAAAGGCGGACATGGTTCGATGCCCCATACAAGCAATGACAGTATTGTCGCAGCAAGCCACTTTGTTGTAGCAGCCCAGACGATCGTCAGTCGCCGAATCAATCCTTTTGATATGGCGACAGTAACGATTGGCTCGTTTGATGGAAAGGGATCATTCAATGTTATAAAGGACAGCGTGGAACTTGAAGGAGACGTTAGAACCATGTCCAGTGAAGTTCGTGCTACAGTGGAAACGGAATTCAAGCGAATTTTAGCGGGGCTTGCTCAAGAATTTGATATTACCTATGACTTAATATACTCACATGATTACCCTGTTTTAGTAAATGATAAAGCCATGACAGAACTGGTTGTAAATGGGATTGAAAAGGCCGGAATTCCTGAAATCAAAGCGTTAGTGGAAACGCCGCCAATGTCGGGATCGGAGGATTTTGCATACTATTTGCAGAAGATTCCCGGCAGTATGTTTTATGTTGGCGCAAAGCAGGATGTTGGTCCGGTTTATCCACACCATCATCCTAAATTCGTCATTAATGAAGACAGCCTGATCATCGCGGCAAAAGCAATGGCAGCTGTCGTTGCAGAATATTTTGGACAGAAGTAAACAAAAGGGGGGGATGGTCCTTATGCTTGCGGCGTGGGGACCTCCTTCTTGTAAAGGAGTGATCGGATGTCTTTCACTAATTTAAAAGAGTTAATAGAACTAGCGAAGAAGGAAAAATCAACTATTTCGGAATTAATGATCAAAACAGAGGTACAACAGAAAAGTTGTTCCAGGGAGACGATTTTCGAAAAAATGTCGGAACAATTTACAGTAATGGAGGAAGCTGTCCGCAGAGGTACAATAAGTCCAGTCATGTCGCGTACTGGTTTAACGGGCGGAGATGGAAACCGACTTCATCAGTATGCCCAAAATGGGAATTCCTTTGTCAATCCTAGGACATTGAATGCTGCAGCAAATGCGCTCGCTGTATCAGAAGTAAATGCTGCAATGGGGCGGATAGTGGCGACGCCAACAGCTGGGTCAGCGGGAATCTTGCCCGCTGTTCTTGTTCACGCCCTTGACAGCGGGAAATTTACCCGAAAGCAGATTGTCCAGTCAATATTCACTGCTTCTGCCCTCGGCTTAGTTGTTGCAAATAAAGCTTCGATATCAGGGGCAGCCGGCGGGTGCCAAGCTGAAATCGGTTCAGCAACCGCGATGGCGGCCGGCACCCTGGTGGAGCTTGCCGGTGGAACACCAATGCAAGTTGGTAACGCCGTCGGAATTGCTTTGAAAAATTCATTAGGATTGGTTTGTGACCCGGTTGCAGGGCTGGTGGAAATTCCGTGCATCATCCGCAACGGTTTACATGCAATTACCGCCCAAGCCGCAGCAGATATGGCTTTAGCCGGGATAGCCAGCGTCATCCCACCGGATGAAGTGATCCATGTGATGCATGAAGTCGGGCAGCAAATGCCAGAATCGTTGAGAGAAACCGGGATAGGCGGTCTTGCCGGAACTCCGACCGGGCAAAAATTAAAGAAGCAGATTCTAAACGGAAAAACTAGTGGCAGTGGGCCGGCAAAATACCAAAGTGCGTATGAAATCATCGGGCCCGTAATGGTTGGCCCTTCGAGTTCCCATACAGCCGGGGCTGTTCGGATCGGGAATATTGCCCGCCAGCTTTTAAATGAAAATCCAATATATGTAAAGTTCTCGCTGATGGGCTCTTTTGCCGAAACCTATCAAGGCCATGGTACAGACCTAGCTTTATTGGCCGGTGTTCTTGGGTTATCTACCATGGATGATGGTATTCCAAATGCAAAAAAAATTGCTGAGGAAAATGGCTTACAATATGAATTCACGAAAAGGGTGCTCGGAAGCTATCATCCGAATACCGTTCTCGTAGAATTGACAGGGGACGCACGTACTGTAAAGGTTTTGGCCAGCTCTTTAGGCGGTGGAAAAGTGGAGGTTCAGGAATTCGATGAATATCCATTTAAATTTTCAGGAGAACGGCCAACACTTGTGATTCGCCATTCCGATCAAAAAGGGGTTATTGCCGAATTATCGGATATTCTTTATCAAAAAGGGCTCAATATAGCCCGTATGGCCAATGAACGTTCCAAAATCAATGGTGCTGCCATAACGGTTTGTGAAATCGACAATATAATCGAAGACACTTTCTTATCTTTATTAAAAAGAGAGATTCCGATTATTGACGAAATTGTCTTGGTTCAAACTAAGTAGTTACCTGCAATCGTATTTTCGCTGATGCAAAAAAGCATGGTATGCGATTAAATTCATAAAAGGCATTCGGAATAAATTCTTTCCGAATGCCTTTTGTCAATAAACTGCATGGAATCGACTGTTATAGACGCTTTTTCTCTGTCAGGCCCCCTTTTATACCTATTAATAACGACCGGTGTTCGCAGAAATAATGAGAGTCCCACTTGATGAATAAATACCTGCTTTGGCCAAAGCATTATACGGATCTAAATTCCATAATTGTGCAGTATAACAGGACGTCTGACCTTTCATGATCCAACCGTTACCACCGGAACTGGCACAACTTGTAAATGCTCTCTTTGTCGTGCCATTAAAACTATCCACCAAAACATTTGCATAATAATCATACGGAGCAGCCGAATAAAACTTTAAGTATCCCCAAGCCGTATGACAATACGCACTTCCTTTTAGCTGAACATATCCAATTTTCACACCGTTTTTATAAATATATTCTGTTTCATAGGTGATTGGACTTTTATTCACACAGCCTGTCGAATAAGGATTTGTATTATCATAGGACAGGGCATACGTTTTATTCATGGGTGCAATCGCAAAAAACAGTCCAAAAACAGTCCAAAAACAAGTGTTACTGCCAACCCAATATTTAATAATTTTTTTATAATATTCTCTCCCCTTTCCTTCTTCTAGACTTTAACATACAAAAATTGGTGTTTCTATGCGATTTGGAATCATTTACCATCTGTATAAATTTTACCATTTTATGGGTATATACACAGTGAAAGGATAGTACCCCATTCCCATTAATGGAACGAATACGGGCCATAGGCCTTTTTTGATTTATTAATAGATAAATTACATTGTTCTTATATTTTATTAATAATGCAAAGGTAGTATTAATTGGTAATTACCTAAAAATTTAAAAATGAGGAGGATATTTGTCTTTTTGCAAAATGATTACATAATGTATGGGGCTAAACGATAAGTAGGAGGAATTGATTTTGAAAGCGAAAAATAAATTTGCTGCAATGTTGACAGTTGTAACGGTAGGATTAACAACTTCATTATCAAGTGTACAAGCATTCTCGGAATCTTCAAATTCAGAAAATAAACGTAAACCGGAGCTCGTTTTTCCTGTAATCAGTGATGTACATATTGATGATGGATCAACTGCTGATATGAACAAGTTTAGAACAGCCATGGATCAATTAAACAAAGCTGCGCCTAAACAGGATGCTTTTGTTGTCGTTGGGGATTTAACGGACTATGGATACGCTACTGAATATGATAAGTTCTTCTCCAGGAAAAAGAGAATCCGGACCAACCAATCTTTGTTTTTCTTCATCAACACATTAAAGACACTGTATATGGAAGTGACTTGTGGGGGACTCAGGAAAACAAAGAACTTTTATATGATACATTAAAGAAACATCCACAAGTTATTACTTTTTCAGGCCATTCTCATTATCCACTTGAAGACCCCAGAACGATTCATCAAAAAGACTTTACGTCTGTTGGCACGTCTTCTGTAAGTTATTTGGAATTGGAACCGGGCAAACTTCAAGGGTTTCATCCAGAAGGATATCGTGATATTAGTCAAGGAATGATTGTAGAAGTTTATAATAATGAAGTTATCATTAAAAAACGTGACTTTCATAAAGACGATTGGACAGGAAAACCATGGGTAATAAAAAATCCTTCTAAAAAAAATAAATTTAAATATACAGACGACCGAGATCAGTTGCCACCGTCTTTTGCAGGTAAAGACAAGGCTTCGATTGTAAAAGAAAAATCGACACTAAGAAGTTTAAATGTGACATTTCCACAGGCAAAAGATAACTTGCTCGTACATTCTTATCACATAACGGCCAAAAACAAGGTAACAGGGGAACTAGACGCAGATTTCACCGCATTTTCTGAATTCTATCATGATCCTGTGCCAAAGAATTTAGAGTTCCCTGTAGCCGGACTTAAGCCAGGTACAGATTATGAAATTAAGGTACAAGCACTGGATTCATTTAACAATAGCAGTAAAAAGGTGTTACTGGCTGATGGTCAGACAAAAGCACTGGAAATGGTCTCTGTACAAGCTTCTCCTTCTTTAGTAACGACAGGTGAATCGACTACACTCCAAGTGAAGATGAAAAACTTTGGAAATGATAGTGTAAAAGGAAAAATTAAAGTTGATGCACCTGAAGGGTGGAGTGTGGAGCACAATGAACTTGAATATGAGCTCTCAGGATCTGAAGAAAAGAATTTGCCAATAAAAGCTATACCTAGTAAAGAAAGTTCCGGTTCTTCACAATTCACGATTACTGCTTACGAGGGAGGCCAAATAATTGGCTCCAAGAATATAAATATATTCGTCAACATGATGCTTGGAGAAAGTTTTGACCAATTGGACTCTGCATTAAAGCCAGCAGTGAATGAAAACATTCCAAGTTCCATTCTCGGTTGGAGCCATACAGCTCCTAACGGCTGGTCGGTTACAAATAGCTCGAATATGCCAGCTGGTACAGAGGAGTGGCAAGGGTGGAGCTTCACAACAAAGGAATTTTGGACAAAAGCGGAAGACCAAGATCGTAGCAAATTTGAACTTGGACAAGGTGTTATAGCAGTAGCGGATCCTGATGAATGGGATGATAACGGTTCACCAGCATCAAAAGGCTTTTTTGATAGTACATTAACTTCCCCTTCTGTAAAAGTTGAGGGTGCAAAAGATCTATACGTAGGATTTGCTTCTCACTATAAACAAGAAGGAACACAAACAGCTGAAGTAACTGCTGTCTTTGATAATGGGGAAAAACAACAAGTTCTCGTTTATGATAATAAAGCAGCTTCGGATAATAAAAATGGACATGTTTTGAATAAGTATGAAGTTAAATCGATTAAGGTTCCTGAAGATGCATCTTCTATGAAATTACAATGGAGAATGCATAATGCGAAAAATAATTGGTTTTGGTCGATTGACGATATTAGATTGGATGACCAAATGATCGTCTCGCCAAATTAATGAGAAGAACAGGTGAACTTTTCTTGAAATTTGTAAAAAGCGGACTTTCCTTAAGGGGAAGTTCGCTTTTTTCTATGTCTCACAAATCGGGACAAATAGTAAACTAATAAACCTTCATGATCTTTTCCGTGTGCTTGATAAAGGTTTCGCCTAATTAATTTCGTATCTAATGATAAATACTGAAGTGCAGCTATATATAATTCTTGGATAATTTATAAATAATATCATTATTATAAAAGGTGTTTAAAAAATATTTTAACAAAAAACAAGCTTAGACGGGACCCCGCTAGATGCTTGCGTCGAGGAAGCTTGATAGACAGTCGGCGAAAAGGCGCTAATTTCGTAAATCATCTGAAACTTTCATAAATTAAAAAACCACAGGTAAACTAAATAAAGACTTGGTTATACAGCATGATTTTTAATTGTTTAATACTGAAAACCCAATGGGATTGAAGAAATATGCGACACTCCTGCCGAAAAACTGGCTAGCCGAGACGGCGGAATGGGAGCGGATTTCTGAAATCAAGTTGTAACGTTTTCTCGCTCTTCATGGTTCTTATTATTTTATGAAACCTCAAAAAATTGAAGAAATATGCGTCACCTCTGCCTAATAATTGGCTATTCGATACCCCGCTAGATGTTTGCGGCGAGGAGGTTTGACAGACAGTAGGCGGTAAGGAAGCGGATTTTAGCATTTAGTTTTTCAAATAAAAAAATATAGATCTAAAATAGAATAGGATTTTTTCCAAGTATTTTAGAAAATTTTAAGATTTGTGTGATATGTTTTTTTAAGTTCTAAGAAAATTATTCATGGAAATGCAGGAACAGCAGATAAACGGTGAACTCTTCTATAAAAGAGAAAACGGGAGATCGATACGGGGTGAAAATATTTGTCAATAAAAATGAGGTTTCTGTTGTCCTATGTTGGCGTAATTCTTATTTCCATCACTTTATTTTTAGCAGCTGGATTTTTACTTATTTTTGCAATAACAGGTGATGTAAAATCGATAGAGCATCTATATAAAAACTCTTATCTCCAAAAACCTTTGACTGCAGCAGAAGAAAGTGTGTTTCTCGATTTAAAGCTTTTGGCAAAAAATAACCCTGAACAGCTTCTGAACGAAGAGCAGCTGAAGAATATTGAACATGTAGATATTGAGATTGTCGTTAGAAAAGTTAATGACATTGAGTATGCGTCCCCCGCACTTGATAAGCTAGGCTTGGTTCAATCACTTCCCATGTTCGAAGAAACGAACATCAATACACGGGACACAATCAAAATGAAAGACTCTTTTTTCACTTATGTGAAGTTTGATTTTTATTTTTCGGATAAAAGTGAAGGAAGCATTTTTGTCATGAGAAAGGCAAGTTCCTATGCCGAGCTGATTCGGGAGTCATTTCCCATTTTATTCGCCCTATTGTTATTACTGTTGGTAATGATTATTGGACTTTTAAATTATTTAGTTTCAAGAAGCATCATCAAACCTATCTCAATACTTAAAGAGGGAGCGGAGCGGATAAAATCAGGAGATTTAAACTTTGAAATCAAAGCGGCTTCGAATGATGAAATCGGACAATTGAATAGGGAATTTGAGGAAATGAGAAAAAAGTTAAAAGAGTCCGTAAACCTTCAGCTTCAGTATGAGGAAAATCGCAAAGAACTTCTTTCCAATATTTCTCATGATTTGAAGACACCCATCACTTCGATTATGGGATATGTTGAGGGGATAAAAGACGGAGTAGCAAACACCCCACAGAAAATGGATAAGTATTTATCTACGGTATACCTAAAAGCAAGGGATATGGATTCATTGATTGATGAATTGTTTTTATTTTCAAAGTTGGATTTAAAAAAGGAACTATTCACTTTTGAGACGGTCAGAATGGATAAATATTTGAAAGACTACGTAGAAGAGCTTCAACTGGATTTACTTCAACAAGGAATCCAAATTGAACTTCAACAGCTGAATAAACCGATATACGTGTCTGCGGATAGAGAGAAACTGAAACGCGTATTGGCCAACCTGATCAGCAATTGTGTAAAGTATATGAATAAAGATGAAAAACACATTTCCATTTCTCTGCATGAAGGACTATATGATGTAGTAGTACAAGTAACAGATAATGGCTATGGAATAGAATCTTCCGCTTTGCCTTATATTTTTAACCGCTTTTATCGGGCTGAGCAATCTAGGAATTCCCTGACAGGTGGAAGTGGTTTAGGACTTGCAATCGCAAAAAAAATTATCGACGAGCATGGAGGAGATATCTGGGCTACCAGTGAGATAGGAAAAGGTACAAGTGTATTCTTTTCCATAAAGAAAGGTGAGGAAATGTGAAAAAGATATTACTTATTGAAGACGAAGTCAGTATTGCTGAATTACAAAGAGACTATTTGGAAATTAGTGATTTTAGTGTCGATATTCAACACACTGGTGATGCAGGTCTCCAACAGGCCCTTCAAGGAAATTATCATTTAATCATTTTGGACATCATGCTTCCGGGGTTAAATGGCTTTGAGATATGCAAACAAATACGTGCTGTCAAAAATATTCCGATTTTGCTTGTATCTGCGAAAAAGGAAGATATTGATAAAATTCGGGGGCTTGGACTAGGAGCGGATGATTATATTACAAAGCCCTTTAGTCCAAGTGAACTAGTTGCAAGAGTGAAAGCGCACTTAGCGCGTTATGAACGTTTATCAGGAAGTCACCCCAAATCTAATTCAATCTATGTCCATGGAATTTCAATAGATAAGTCAGCACGCAGGGTTCACATAAACGGGGAGGTGGTCCCGTTTACAACAAAGGAATTCGATACTTTAGTGTTTTTTGTCATGCATCCTAATCAAGTATTAAGTAAAGAGCAGCTCTATGAAAATATTTGGGGATTGGAATCGGCTGCGGATGTTTCGACTGTCACTGTCCATATCAGGAAACTACGTGAAAAAATTGAAAGAAATCCTGCACATCCAAAATTTTTGGAAACTGTTTGGGGAGCGGGGTATCGCTTTAATGTTTAAATAGTATATTTTATGACCCGTCACGAAGGTGACGGGATTTTTTTATAAAACCTTAAGAAACTTTATGAATAAGTTAATCAATTTTTAAGAAATTTTTTAGAGGGAGTTTAAGATTAAGCACTAATATAATGGAGACGGATCGGTAACTAAAAAATATAAGGGAGAAAAATACTCATGCTACCTCAAACACATTTATAGCACAAGTCATTTTTGGTGCATCAAGATGACGGAAAATCCATTTGGGCAGATGAAAGGATGGTGTGTTTCATGTGGAGACGGCTAACGATTGTCATCGGATGCCTATTCATCCTTCAAGGGTGTGCCTTAGATAGCGAAAGAGAGCCAAATAAACAACATAAGGAGTCAGGAAAGGGAATGAATGAATTACTGATTCAAGCAGTAGAACGAAAAGAAACGGAGAGATTAAGGAGTTTGATTGAGGAAGGTGCAGATATTAATACACAGGACTCGGCAGGGCGAACCGCCACTATGATTGCGACTTATAACAACGATGCAGAGTCAGCAAAAATCCTTATTGAAGCGGGTGCAGACGTCAACATTCAAGATGACATGAAAAATAGCCCCTTCTTGTATGCCGGTGCTGAAGGTTATCTAGAAATACTTAAACTTGCGATTGAAGCAGGTGCCGACCCGTCCATAACCAACCGTTATGGAGGAACGGCTTTAATCCCTGCTTCGGAACATGGATATGTAGAGGTTATTAAAGAACTCCTAACTAAAACTGATATTAATGTGAATCATGTAAATGATCTTGGTTGGACAGCTTTGCTAGAAGCTATCATTTTGAATGATGGTGATGGAAAACAGCAGCGAACAGTGCAATTGTTAATAGATCATGGTGCAGGTGTCAACATTCCTGATAATAATAATATTACCCCTTTACAACATGCCCGCGAAAAAGGATTTAAAGAGATTGAACAAATTTTATTAACAGCAGGAGCAAAATAACCAGATTGCGATACTTTCAATTTGTAATGTCAATCGCACCGCTAATAAATTAAAATCACAATTAAGATATGAGGAGACGAAAAAATGAACAAAAAAGCAAAAATTTCATCATCTTTACTACTTGGATTAACATTGGCCCTAACAGGATGTAACACAAACGCACAAGACAGTCATAGTGCACTGGGGCAGGAACAAACTGCCAAAGAAAGTAAACAAGAAAATAAGTTAACAGCAGGCCAGGAATTGACTAAAATTCTTAGCGGCACGAATTGGCAAGGTACAAAAGTTTATGATAAGAATAATAATGACTTAACAAAGGAGAATGCTAACTTTATTGGTCTCGCAAAATATGACGATGAAACATCCAGATATGAATTTTTTGATAAAAATACAAAAGAAAGTCGTGGTGATAAGGGAACTTTCTTTATTACCAATGGGAAGATGCGAGTGTTAATTTCAGAATCGATGGGTTACCAGGCCGTTGTTGAAATAACAGAACTGAATAAGGATATGTTTACTTATAAAAGAATGGGTAAAGATGCTAATGGAAATGACGTAGAAGTGTTTGTTGAACATATTCCTTATACGGAAACAGAACTTTCCTTTACAGATCCAGACAAAAATTTGGAAACTTACACAGGGGACGTAGAAACAGATGTTGATGGAGATAAAATTTTATCAAGCACCCCATGGCAAGGAACAGTGGCATTGGATGAAAAGGGAAATGATGTATCAAGCTATAACTCGAATTATTTAGGTCTTGCAAAATATGATGATAAAACAAATAAGTATGAATTTTTTGATGCTAAAACCGGTGAGAGCCATGGTGATTACGGCTATTACGATGTTGTTCACGGAAATAAGATAAGAGCACATGTTTCACTAGGGGAAAATAAATATGGCGCAGTTCTTGAACTTACAGAGCTTAATGAAAATAAATTCACTTATAAACGAATCGGTAAAGATAAAGAGGGAAAAGATATAACGATAACAGTGGAACATATACCTTATGAAGGTGATTTGAAACTAAAATCAACTAAGTAAAATAGTAAGAAAGGGATTTTGCATGAATAGCAAAATCCCTTTCTTGATATAGTAATAGAGTGGTGGTTAGAGATGTTTAAGCGTTAAACCGTTCAACAGATGTTTCCAGGTCATTAGCGAGCTTTACCATTGAGGAGGTGGAGAAGGAAATGTCCTCCATGGATTTCGCTTGTTGATCGGTTGATTGTGCCACTTGCTTTGAAGCCACTGCCGTTTCCCTTGTCAACCCTGCAAAATCTTCTATCAAGGGTCTATGAAGAAGTTTGGAAGTGTCTCGGGGAGGTGGTAGAGAAATGAGTTTGGTGTCGATTCTTACATTAGGATTCCTATTGGGGATAAAGCATTCGTTAGAGCCGGATCATGTTATTGCCGTAGCAACCACGGCAGGAAATACGAAAAAATTATCGCGTTCCACTCTAACGGGGGTGTATTGGGGTATAGGTCATACATGTACGCTATTTCTTATAGGTATGATGTTCATTTGGATGAAAGGGGAGATTCCAGAGTCGTTAAGCATGACGCTGGAATTCGGCGTAGGTATTATGCTTGTTATGCTAGGGGCGAGAAGTTTATTTAAAGCGCGCCCTGATATTACGAACGACAAGGATAGATTTCACCCTTATTTGGTGTCTGCTTTAATTGGTTTCGTCCATGGTCTCGCGGGCAGTGCCGCAATGGTCATTCTAACGATGTCGACCGTAACCGGTATAGGCGAGGGATCTATCTATATCATTATATTTGGCACAGGGACAATTATTGGCATGCTGTGCTTTACAACTTTACTAGGCATACCGTTTGCTTTGAATGGAAAGGACATCGTTTTAAACCGAATCTTCATCAAGCTGGCGGGAGCTATAAGTTTTTCATTCGGACTTTATTATATATACAAATTGGGTGTAACAGAAGGTTTGTTTGCGCTCTGGACTAATTGATTTACTTTATAAGCATGACTGTAATCTCAGGCTGTCTGTAACCCATGGACAGTCTCTTTCATTTTTATTAATTCATCTAAGTAGACATTATGTCTTTTAGGAGGTTTCTCAGAAAGAAAAGGGCCACAACTGACAAAAAGGCTTGGCTTAATGGGAACACTTCAATGGACATGTCCAAGCAAATTCCTGGGTATATTGTAACGGAAATGAATCTCCAATTATTATTCTGCAAAAATTTGTAGTTGGAAGAAGGGATCGACAATAAAAATAAGACCCCATGACACTGCCATTTTTATAAGAATGGCAGTGTCGTAGGATCTGTTAATATGTTACAAGTCAAGAAATCTAGGTTCTGCTCCGGCCGTTAGGCAGATAAACGTTTATTTTTCCTTTGGAGAATCCATATTTCAATTGCACCGGAGCCAAGCAATACTCCTGAAACAATGAAGATAAGTCCAATGAAATGTGCAGGCACAAGGGCTTCATTAAGGAAAAATGCTGCACCTAACAAAGAGAATAAGGTGTTTAAGTTAAGAAATATGGATGATTCGGCTGCGCCTACCTTACCAATGGCATAATTATAGCTCATGTGCCCGAGGGCGGTGGCAAAAATAGCGGAGAAAAAGAAAGCTCCCCAGATGGATGGTGGTGCGGTTGCCAGGGAAGATAAGCCCTCTGGTTCCTTCCATAAGCTGATGGCAAAAAGAATAAAAGACCCGATCAGCATCATGTAGCCGGTTAGTAATCGTGGATCCATTGTTTTTGAGGCTTTATTAATGAGGATGAAACTCAATGCCTGTGAAAGAATGGAAAGCAAAATATCCACATCCCCAAGATTAATAGAATGAAGTCCTCCGCTTCCTGCCATAACGGTAAAACTCACACCCAGGGAACCGCATATAAAGCCAAGCAGCTTGATTAAAGTGGGTTTTTTTCGAAAGAAAATCATGGTCAAAATGACAGTCAATATTGGCCCCATGCCCAAAATCAATCCAGCATTCGAGGCGGAAGTCTTCGTCAATCCCTCAGCTAAAAAATAATGATGAAAAACGACACTTAAAAGTGCTCCTCCAAAAACGTAAAAAAGTTCACTTTTTTTAGGAAGGCGTATTAGTCCAAAGAAGAAAAGGATAATAATGACGATAAGCGAAGCAGTGAAAATTCTCATAGAAGTTATCGTTACGGGCTGCGTATGCGCAACTAAAATTTTAATAACTGAGACATTTAACCCCCATGTAATCATTATTCCGGTAAGTAAGATGTATATTTTAAAAAAACTCATTCCAAACAACCTTTCAAACTTATTTAACAATTGATATATTATACAACTTTCTCCAAATTAATAGCAAAGAGTAAATTTGATTGAAAAAAATCTGAAACTGTCAATCATTAAAAAAGAGGGAGGAAACAGTTCATGTCCGTTTTCCGAAATATGATTTTTTATCGTAAATTTAGCAGAAATATCACATGAAATAGTATCCAATAAAAATAAAATTACAAATTATCAAATTTTTCTATTGTTTTTGATAGGGTTTTCATTTACAATTTCCTTATGATTTACCAAACCGGTTTAGTAAAAAACTAAATCGATTTAGCTAATAAGCATAATGAAAGTGATATGATCAAATGTTTTTGTTTCCATTTGTGAATGTTTGAAAGAAGGAGGTACTGTATTGTCATCAAAATATGGTGTTTTAACGCTGGGCGACGCCATGATCACGCTAAATCCGGAAGAGACAGGACCTTTAAGATTCGTTAACCGTTTTGAACGAAAAGTAGGAGGCGCTGAACTGAATTTTGCGATTGGCTGTGCAAGGCTAGGCTTGCGGTCAAAATGGATAAGCCGTTTAGGCAAGGATGAGTTCGGTAAAGTTATTTATAATTTCGCTCGTGGGGAAGGCGTGGACATGAGTGATGTGGCCTATGTAAATGGATATCCAACATCTCTTAACTTTAAAGAAATTCGGGAAGATGGTTCCGGAAAGACATTTTATTACCGCTATCAATCTCCCATTTTAACTTTAAAGCCTGGAGATATAACAGAGAAGATGTTTGAAGGGATTGATATAGTCCACCTTACTGGAGTATTTTTGGCTATAGATCCGAAAAATGTCAACATTGCCAAGAGGGTAATGGAAATTGCAAAACAAAAAAATATACCTGTTTCTTTTGATCCGAATATCCGCTTAAAGTTATGGTCCATCGAGGAAGCAAGATCAGTTTACTATGATATTTTTCCATATGTTGATATTTTGCTTACAGGTTTAGATGAAATAAGATTGATCATCGGTACTGACTCAAAAGAATCTTTGGCTGAATTCGCGAAGGTGAATGCTATTGATCAGCTTGTCATTAAGGACGGGAAACAAGGTTCAAAACTATATACCAAAAGTGAATGGCATGAAAAAGAAGCTTTCCCTGTAATACCTGTAGATACAGTTGGTGCGGGAGATGGTTATGATGCCGGTTATATTTACGGATACCTTAATGGTTTATCAATTGATGAAAGCTTGGCATTCGCAAATGCTGTAGGAGCTCTTGTCACCACTGTTGCAGGGGACAATGAAGGATTACCATATTTGGATGAAGTAATGCCATTCATACAGAATGAGATTGTAATAGAAAGATAGTAGGCTGAAAGAAATGGGGAGAGAAAATGGCAACAGTAACGATACAAGCCGAGGAAGCAAAACGATTAGTTATACAGCAGCTGACCAAAGTGGGTTTGAATGAAGAAACTGCCGGGAAAATTGCGGAAGTATTGGTTCATGCTGATCTCAGAAATGTCAATTCCCATGGTGTTTTGCGAACAGAGCATTATGTGAACCGTTTACAGGCAGGGGGTATAAATCCCGAAGCCCAGATTTCCTTCCAAAAGACAGGGCCCGTTACCGGTGTAGTTGATGGAGATGATGGATTTGGGCATGTGATCAGCGACGTGGCTATGGACCATGCAATCGATATGGCGAGAGAAAATGGCGTGGGCATGGTGACTGTTTTTAATAGCAGCCATTGCGGAGCACTAAGCTATTTCGTTCAAAAAGCCGCTGATGCAAAGTTGATTGGCATCGCGATGTCACATACCGATAAAATTGTGGTCCCGTTCGGGGGAAAAACATCATTTCTTGGTACCAACCCAATCGCTTACGGAGTTCCTGCCAAAACGAAGAAACCCTATATTCTTGATATGGCAACATCCAATGTTGCATGGGGGAAAATTCTCCAGGCACGCGAAGAAGGAAAGGAAATCCCTGAAGGATGGGGTGTCGATGAAAATGGAGCTGCGGTCACGGATCCGAATAAAGTCGTTTCCCTTTCCACTTTCGGAGGCCCGAAAGGCTATGGTCTATCAGTAATTGTAGATGTGTTTTCTGGATTATTGGCCGGTGCGGCATTTGGCCCGCACATTGGGAAAATGTATGACGATCTTGATAAGAAACGAAAGCTGGGGCATTATTTTTGTGTAATTAATCCTTCATTCTTTACAGATACTGATATATTTTTAGAGCAAATGGATCAAATGATTGAAGAGCTGCAACAGGTTGAACCTGCTCCAGGGTTCGATCGCGTATATGTACCGGGTGAGATTGAACAAATCAATGAAGAAAAAAACCTGAAACAAGGTATTACGATAGCATCAAGTGTTTATGAATTTCTTACAAAGTAGGTGGGAGAAATGAAAGCGGTTCAAGTACGGAAAGCTCATGAACTTATCATACAAGAAGTGGAAAAACCACTGATTTCGAACTCGACGGATGTCCTTGTAAAAGTAAAAAGAGTCGGGATTTGTGGATCGGATATGCATATTTACCATGGTACGAATCCTCTTGCTACGCTGCCGCGAGTCGTCGGGCATGAAGTAGCGGGAGAAGTTGTGGAGATTGGACAAGGCGTCGTGGGCATAAAAGTTGGGGACCATGTTGTTATTGAGCCCATCAGTTACTGCGGGAAGTGTTACGCCTGCCGCAAAGGCCGCCAAAATGTTTGTGAAAAACTGTCCGTTTTTGGCGTACATGAAGATGGTGGTATGAGAGAATGGTTCGTCCTTCCCGAGAAACAATTACATGTTGTGGATTCCGCGTTAGCTTGGGAAGAAATAGTATTGGCTGAGCCATATACAATCGGCGCACAGGCCGTTTGGAGAGGCGAAGTGGAGGAAGGGGAAACAGTGCTTATCCAGGGAGCTGGGCCTATTGGGATTTGCATATTAAAGATGGCAAAGCTTCAAGGAGCATCAGTGATGATCACGGATTTAAGTGAGGAGCGTTTGGAATTCGCTAAAGAAAGCGGCGCCGATATCACCGTCCATGCGGGAAAAGAAGATGTTCAAAAACGAGTGGAAGAATGGACGAATGGAGAAGGTGCCAACGTCGTCATTGATGCAGTATGCTTGCCGATGACATTTGAATTGTCCTTTGATGTCGTATCAACGGCGGGCCGGATTGTCGTACTCGGTTTTGATGAACGGCCTGCATCGGTTTCCCAACTGCCAATCACCAAAAAGGAAGTATCGGTTAAAGGATCTAGGTTGCAAACCAATCAGTTCCCAAAAGTAGTTAAACTTTTAAATGAAGGAAAACTCAGACAAGAAGGTTTAATAACCCATACCTTTTCGCTGGATGATATCCAGGAAGCATTTAATTTTGTGGAAAATCATCCCGAACAAGTTCGAAAAGCGATCATCGTTTTTAATTAAAGGGGGGCAGGAGTATGGACAAACATTCAATCATTCATCGAATAAAGGAAACGAAAGTTGTAGCTGTTATCCGGGGACAGGATGCAAAGGAAGCGGCACAACTGTCTAAAGCAGCTGTGGAAGGCGGTGTTCGGGCAATAGAATTGACTTATACAACACCGGGAATTGAAGAGGCTTTCAAAGAACTGCAGAATACGGATGCACTCTTAGGAGCAGGATCGGTACTTGATTCTGAAACGGCTCGACATGCGATTTTAGCTGGTGCCAATTTTATCGTCAGTCCCTATTTTGTCAATGGAGTAGCCGAACTTTGTAATCGATACGGCATTCCCTATATGCCTGGTTGCATGACAATCAAAGAAATGGCTAAGGCAATGGAAGCAGGTTGTGATGTTTTGAAGTTATTTCCGGCAAACCATTTTGAACCTTCTTTCATCAAGTCGGTTAATGGTCCACTGCCTAATGTAAGAATCATGCCAACCGGCGGAATTAATTTGGATAACATGAAGGACTGGCTGAATGCAGGTGCGGTAGCAATCGGGATCGGCAGTGACTTGAACAAAGCCTATCAAAATGGCGGCTATGAAGCAGCAGTGGAATTAAGCGGAAAATATATGCAAAAGATTGCGGAATGACGGAGGTGCATGATGAACATTACATTTAGATGGTATGGGAAAGACAATGATACCGTTACATTGGAGCACATTAAACAGATTCCTGGTGTGAAAGGGATTGTATGGGCACTACACCAAAAACCTGTTGGTGAGGTATGGGAAAAGGAAGAAATTAAAGAAGAAATCGAATATATCCAATCATTTGGTTTTCACACGGATGTTGTAGAAAGTGTAAATGTCCATGAATCGATTAAATTGGGTAACGAAGACCGCATGATATATATTGAGAAATACAAAGAGACGATCCGAAATCTCTCGGAAGCTGGAGTGAAAGTCATTTGTTATAACTTCATGCCGATTTTTGATTGGACTCGTACGGAAATGTTCCATCCTTTGGAAGATGGCTCAACTGCCCTATTTTATGAAAAGGCGAAAGTGGATACGTTAGAACCGCAAGATTTGATTCGTACGGTGACGGAAGCTTCCGATTTAACTTTACCAGGTTGGGAACCAGAAAAGATGGATCGGATTTCTGAATTATTCGAAGCTTACAAAACTGTCGACGAAGAGCAACTATGGGCCAATCTTGAAATATTCCTTAAAGAAATATTACCTGTTGCCGAGGCTTGCGGCATTAAAATGGCTATTCATCCGGATGATCCGCCATGGTCCATTTTTGGCTTGCCAAGAATCATCACCGGAGAATCGAGCTATGAAAAACTGATCTCGATTTCGGACTCACCGTCGAATGCATTTACCATGTGTACTGGATCGATGGGGGCAAACCCTGAAAATGATATGGTCCAAGTGGCTAAAAAGTATGCAAATCGTTCGCCTTTCTCCCATATTCGAAATGTGAAGATTTATGAAAATGGTGACTTTGTGGAAACATCCCATCATACCCAGGATGGATCCATCAATATACAGGGCGTCGTGGAAGAATTGAATAAGCAGAATTATACTGGTTATGTCAGACCAGATCATGGCCGCCATATTTGGGGTGAAGATTGTCGCCCAGGTTACGGTTTATATGACCGAGCATTGGGCATCATGTATTTGCTCGGATTATGGGATGCATATGAAGCTGGTAAATCAGGTGGGAAATCATGATTCCCATCCATGAAAACTTATCGAACAGGGTGGCAGTGATCACTGGGGGCAGCGGTGTTTTATGTTCGAAAATGGCTGTGGAATTGGCCCGTCATGGTGTCAGGATAGCTATATTGAACAGAACGGCCGAAAAAGGGCAAGAAGTGGTCGAACTCATTGAACAAACAGGGGGCACTGCGATATCCATAGCAGCAGACGTATTGGATAGAGCCTCATTGGAGAATGCAAGAGGAAAAATAATAGAATCGTTCGGAAGAGTGGATCTATTAATAAATGGAGCGGGAGGCAATCATCCTGATGCCATTACAGCACCAGAGAAATATGGGGAAGAAGCGGAAGGGAAATCCTTTTTTGATTTAGATGAAAATGGTTTCTCCCAGGTTTTTGCCAGTAATTTCACCGGTACATTTTTGGCCAGTCAGGTTTTTGGGAAAGAGTTATTGCAAGTGGAAGCACCAATTATCGTAAATGTATCATCCATGAGTGCCTACGCTCCGATGACTAAAGTGCCAGCATACAGTGCGGCCAAAGCTTCGATAAATAATTTTACGATGTGGATGGCTGTACATTTTGCCGAAGCAGGTTTACGGGTGAATGCCATTGCTCCAGGATTCTTTTTGACGAAGCAAAATCGGGATCTTCTGCTTAATGAAGATGGCAGTCTGACAGCAAGGTCTAATAAAATCATTTCTTCAACACCCATGAAGCGTTTTGGGCAGCCTGAAGACTTACTTGGAACGTTGCTTTGGCTCGTTGATGAATCCTACTCGGGCTTTGTCACAGGAATTACGGTACCGGTCGATGGTGGTTTCATGGCATACTCCGGTGTCTGAATTCAGCTCCTATAAAAAGGCAAACAAGTTAACGTGATTAAATTAGTTCCATGGTATGGGAAATTGACTTTTTTACTGCATCGGAAGGTGATTGTAAAGCTTTACTTATTATAATAGAATATTCCTTATATATTGAAATCACACGACAGGGATGAATGAAATGAAAACCATTACAATTACTGATGTCGCCAATCACGCGAAAGTATCAAAAAGCACAGTTTCCCAATACCTGAACAAACGCTATGAATATATGAGTGAAAAAACCAGGAAAAAAATTGAAGAAACAATCGAAGAGTTAAACTATCAGCCTAATATAATAGCGCGAAGTTTAAAACAAAAGTCCACTTTTACCGTTGGGGTAGTGGTTGCCAATATCCTTCATACGTTTTCAACGCAAGTTATTAGAGCGATAGAAAACTACTTTTATGAACAAGGGTTCCATATTATCGTTTGCAATGCGGATGACAATCCTGAAAAGGAAAAGAATTATATTGAAATGCTAAGAGCTAAACAAGTGGATGGGATCATCATTTTCCCCACAGGGGACAATCTTGATTTATATCAACGTATGAAGAGTGATCAATTCCCGATAGTTTTCATGGATAGGACGATCGAAGAATTGAATATTGCTACAGTCATGCTCGATAATCACCTTGCTTCCAAGTTAGCGGTAGATCGGTTCATTGAAAAGGGTTTTGAAAACATTGCTATCATAACCACTTCAATAATACGTGATATCAGCCCTCGAATCGAACGGATCCAAGGGTATAAGGATTCACTCGCGTCACATGGGATACCAGTCAATTCTGATTATATAAAAACCGTGAATGCAGACGAAATTCCGCTTGCACTTTCAGAATTTTTCGAATTGGAAAAGCCGCCTCAAGCCATATTGGCTGGAAATGATATCGTACTTAATGAAGTATTGCGTTATATGAAACAGCATGAAATCCATATACCTGATGACATAGCTGTCATAGGCATCGATGATGTACCATATGCCAGTTTCTATACACCGACCATCACAACGGTTAATCAGCCTGCCATTGAAATGGCCAACTTGGCAGCGGAGTTACTGCTTAGTCAAATCAATAAAACAGGAAAAGAGGATACAAGCGTGCATCGCTTGAAACCGACTTTGCTTTCAAGGAATTCTTGCTAGAAACGGATGTAAGATTCCTGTGAAAAAGAAAGCGCTTTTTTACAGGAATTCTAAACCGATTTAGTTAAAGATCTTTAGGTTTTACTCTTGGTTATTAAATGGAAACGTTTCCAAAAATGCTGCTGCATTTACAGAAATGTATAGGGGGGTACTTTATGTTTTCAAATGGTAGAGGAATGGTTATCGTATTCTTGTTCTTGGCAGGCGTAATAAATTATCTGGACCGATCTGCACTGTCCATTGCAGCTCCGTTCATCCAAGATGATTTATCTTTAACAGCCACACAGATGGGAATTATCTTTAGTAGCTTTTCCGTTGGTTATGCCGTATTTAACTTCCTTGGAGGCATGGCGTCCGATAAATGGGGAGCTAAGCTTACGCTTTTCGTGGCGATGATCGTTTGGTCTTTATTCAGTGGTGCGCTTGTACTTGCTGTCGGTTTTGCCAGTATGATCGTCATCCGCATCCTGTTTGGTATGGGCGAAGGCCCTCTTTCTGCAACCATCAATAAAATGGTGAATAACTGGTTCCCGGCAAATCAACGGGCATCTGTCGTTGGTTTGACGAATAGCGGGACGCCGCTTGGTGGCGCCATTGCAGGTCCGATAGTTGGATTCATTGCCATCTCTTATGGATGGAGAGTATCTTTCATTGCCATAATGGTAATTGGTCTTATATGGGCGATTTGCTGGTGGAAGTTCGTTAAAGAAAAACCAGAAGAGTCAAAAGAACAGAAGCATACAGGAAAATCTTATGTAGCGGCAACATCGGAAGGGAAATTGAAATTCACCTTCTATTTAAAACAAAAAACGGTTTTATTTACAGCTCTAGCCTTTTTTTCTTACAACTACATTCTCTTCTTTTTCTTAACTTGGTTCCCAAGCTATTTGGTGGATGCACGCGGGCTAAGTGTAGAAAATATGAGTATCATTACAGTGATTCCTTGGATTTTTGGATTCATCGGACTAGCTTTGGGTGGATTCGTGTCGGATTTCTTCTATAAAAAATTCGCACAAAAAGGTGTTTTATTCTCACGTAAGCTCGTGCTAGTAACTTGTTTGTTCTTATCGGCGGTATGTATCGGTTTTGCTGGACTTGTATCCACAACGGTCAGTGCAGTAACGCTTGTCGCACTTTCCGTCTTCTTCCTATATTTGACTGGTGCCATTTACTGGGCAATCGTCAACGATGTCGTCGACCCTGGTAATGTTGGTTCTGTTGGAGGTTTTATGCATTTCTTGGCAAATACAGCAGGAATCATCGGACCGACGTTAACAGGATACATTGTCGATACCTCAGGCACATACACAGTTGCATTCTTGCTAGCAGGTGGATTGGCAGTTGTTGCATCGCTAGCGGTCATCCGTTTTGTACGACCGATAGTAAAGCCTGCGTAATAGATTGTTAGAATGGAAGTGTCTCCCAAAGAAATATCAAGGGGGGGCACTTCCATTTTTAATGAATTATAATTTTTCTTGTTTATTAGGCATGCCTAGCGGATCCTATTTTCTTTTCGAAATGTAGCTGGTGTCTTTTCATTGTACTTTTTAAAGGTACGATAAAATTGCGGCATGCTTTCAAAACCACACATTTCGGCAATATGGGCAATGGTGTGATTCGTTTCCAGTAAAAGTTCCTTTGCCTTGATGATCCTTTTCGTGTTTAGATACACGACTAACCCAATTCCAGTCGTTTCCTTAAAAACCCTGCTAAAATGAGCGGGACTGACCAATGCTTTTTGTGCAAGTATCGTCAGCGTCAATGGTTCATCCATATGTTCATTAATATAGATTAAAATATCTTTCATCCATTCTGAACTATAGCTCTTGCCCTCGGATAATTCTTGTTTGCCATTTATCCGGATACGGTATAAATCAAGTATGATTTGATGAACGATCAGCAAACAAGCATGCCTCGAGCCCATCGATCGGCTATTCGTTTCTTGCAGGATGAGTTCTAGCTGTTCTTCCATCTTTACTTGTTTCTTTTGCGGCAATGATATTTTATAATTCTTACTCTTTTTTGTCAGATCAAACAAATGTAAATATGAAAAAGAATCATCAACCACATCTTTATATATTAATGTGGGACTGAAAAAGATAATGGTGGAGGTGACAGGGTCGTCCTTATTCGGTAATGCCCTATGAATGGTATTATTCGGGATCAGGAATACATCCCCTTTCTGCATATCATAAAACACATCACCGATAAAAAAGGTCCCTTTACCGTTATAAACATAAACAATTTCATAATGGTCATGCATATGATCGGACAATTCATTCTGGGGACTTTTCGTATCTTGATAGACAAAAGAAAATGGGAAGAGTAAATCATGATTTAATGCATTATGGATTTTTTTCATTTGTTCATCTCCTGAAAGTATAATACAACAAAAATGAGTATATTTATAGCAAAATACGCAATTAATATTTCAAAAATTGATGTTAAAATTAATAGAAGATTTGAAAATTAAAAAAATTCAAGGGAAAAATGAAAGGGCTTTCGGAATGGATTGACGTTACCTTTAGAACTTCTTCACTCATGATAAGGAGGGAACAAAATGAATAAATTTGTTCAATTGCATTCAAACGATGATGTTGTTATTTCCTTGGAGGGGATTCAGAAAGGACAGAGCCTCCAGATTCAAACAAAAGATAGGGGAATGATCCATATCAAGGCACGTGATGACATTCCTAAAGGGCATAAAATGTTAGTGAATCCGGTTAAGCGAGGGGAGGACGTAATCAAATTTGGCTATTCGATTGGAAAAGCTAAAGAAGATCTCTCCATTGGAGATTGGATTCACACTCACAATCTGACATCCGGTTTACATGGCATATTAGATTATTCCTATCAACCTAGCAGACAAAATACAAAAGAACCCAGTCAAAATCATACCTTCCAAGGATATATCCGTGAAAATGGGGAAGTGGGTATCCGGAATGAAATCTGGATCATCAACACAGTTGGTTGCATCAATAAAACATGTGAACTTCTCGCTAAAATGGGAAATGAGCAGTTTAAAGATCGACAAATTGATGGGGTTCATCACTTTTCCCACCCCTACGGTTGTTCTCAATTGGGAGACGATTTGACCCATACACAGAAACTATTGGCAGCCTTGGTTCAACATCCAAATGCAGCAGGGGTTTTAGTAGTTGGATTAGGATGTGAGAACAATCAAATCGAAGCATTTAAAGAAGTCATAGGCGAATTTCCTCCAAGTCGGGTTAAATTTTTAAAAGCCCAGGAGGTTCAAGATGAATTGGAGAGCGGCTTACGCTTATTGGGTGAACTAGTGGAATATGCGGAAGGGTTCATACGCCAGACCGTACCAGTTTCAAAGTTGAAAATAGGCTTGAAGTGCGGGGGGTCAGATGGTTTTTCAGGCATTACCGCTAATCCATTGGTTGGTGCGGTTTCCGACTTAATTGTGGAAAATGGCGGGACCACGATATTGACAGAGGTTCCTGAGATGTTTGGAGCGGAAACGATATTGATGAACAGGGCGAGGGATGAAGAAACCTTTAAGAAAATCGTTAGCCTTATAAATGATTTCAAACAGTATTTCATTCGCCATGATCAAGAAATTTATGAAAACCCTTCACCTGGAAACAAGGAAGGCGGCATAAGTACACTGGAGGAAAAATCACTTGGATGTACACAAAAAGGGGGCCATGCCACTGTAGTGGATGTAAGCCCATATGGACAACGAGTAGAGAAGCATGGTTTGAATTTAATCAATTCTCCTGGAAATGACCTGATTTCGGTGACGGCTTTGGCAGCAGCCGGCGCACATATCGTTCTATTCACTACGGGAAGAGGAACACCATTCGGCGGACCGGTACCAACTGTAAAAATAGCCACGAATTCGGATTTAGCCGATCGTAAAAAGCACTGGATTGATTATAATGCCGGACGGTTGATAGAAGGTCAAAAGATCGATGAATTAAAGGACGATTTATTCCATTACATTCTTGAGCTTTCATCCGGTAAAAAGAAAACGAATAATGAAAAATTCGGATATAGGGAGATAAGCATCTTTAAAGAAGGTGTCATTCTCTAATAGTACACGGTTTCTATTAAGCTATAAAAAAAGGAGTGTTATTCAGTGAAAAGTATCGTTTGTGAACAACCTTTTGAATTTAAGATGATCGAATCGGAAAAACCTATTCCAAACTCAGGGGAAGCTTTGATTCGTGTGCGACGTATAGGTATATGCGGTACGGATATCCATGCCTATGGAGGCAATCAACCCTTTTTTAGCTATCCCCGAATACTTGGCCATGAATTATCCGGTTATATTGAGTCCATACCGGAAAATGAATCTGGGCTTAATGTCGGGGATCAAGTATCGATCATCCCCTATATGGAATGTGGAGAATGCCTGGCTTGCAGAACTGGAAAAACGAACTGCTGTACGGATATGAAAGTGTTGGGTGTACATGCTGAAGGAGGCATGAGTGAGTGGATTACGGTTCCTTATAATCATTTGGTGAAAACAGAAGGTCTCACACTTGATCAATCCGCAATGATAGAGCCTTTAAGTATCGGGGCTCACGCAGTCAGGCGCGCCGCTATTCATAAAGGGGAATTTGCACTAGTAATTGGTGCTGGTCCCATTGGTTTGGGAGTCATGGCATTCGCTAAAGAACAGGGTGCGAAGGTGATCGCAATGGATGTAAATGATGAACGCCTTGCGTTTGCTGGCAAATGGGCAAATGCCGATTATACTTTGAACGTTATGGAGAATCCAATGGAGAAATTGGCCCAATTGACGAATGGAGATATGCCAAGCGTGGTATTTGATGCTACAGGTAATGCTAAGTCAATGATGGAGTCATTTAAATATCCTGCTCACGGGGGAAGATTGATTTATGTAGGTTTAGTTAAAGCGGATATTACCTTCAATGATCCTGAATTCCACAGTAAAGAGCTTACATTAATGGGAAGCCGCAATGCAACAAGGGATGACTTTGATTATGTCGTGAATACGCTGAAAAATGATTTGTTGGATATGAGCCAGTATATTACACACCGCACACATATGGATGAAATGATCAATCAATTTGAAGGGTGGTTAACTCCTGAAGCTAAAGTGATCAAGGCGATTGTCGAAATATAAGCATTAGGTATGCTGTTAGTTCGCACTCTGAATTGGATATTTCAATAAGAAAGGAGTTCTTTTATCATTGAACATAAATAAAAGTCAACTAAAGCCTTTGAGTAAAGATACAAAAGCTGTCCAATCCTCACTTAAGATGGATTTCCCCATAAAAGTATTGCAGATTGGTGAGGGGAATTTTCTTCGGGGCTTCTTTAATTGGATGATTCATGAGTGTAATAAACAAGGTCATTTCAAGGGAAGCATTGCAGTGACCCAACCCCGCCGTGCCGGGAAAGGGAAAATAGAAGAAGTGAAGCGGCAAGATGGACTGTATACATTAATGTTACGTGGTTTTCACCAAGGGGAGAAAGTGGAAAGTACAGAGATCATTTCCGTTTTTTCGAAGGCAATTGATCCATATGAAGAATGGATCGAATTTTTAGCACTATCAGAAAATCCTGAATTGGAATTTGTAGTTTCCAACACGACTGAAGCAGGAATCAAATATCAGCCGATACCTTTGGAAGAAGGAAAGCCGATGGAATCTTTTCCAGGAAAACTGACTGCTTTTTTGTATCACCGTTATCTGCATTTCAATGGAGATGCGAAAAAAGGATTGATCATGCTTCCATGTGAGCTTTTAGAGAGAAATGGTGATTCATTGAAGCAATGTGTTCTTAAGCATGGCAGGGATTGGGATTTACCCAAGTCATTCATTGATTGGGTGGACCGGGACAATCTCTTCCTAAACTCGCTTGTAGACCGAATCGTTACAGGGTTCCCGGCCAATGAGTCAGAAAAACTATTTGCGGCATGGGGATATAAGGATACTCTGCTAAATACGGCAGAACCCTACCATTTATGGGCTATTGAAGGTGACCCTAGTATTGATCAACGTCTTCCTTTACGAAAATCCGGATTGAATGTGCGTTGGGTAAAAGATTTAACGCCTTATCAAATGAGGAAGGTACGGATACTTAATGGTTCACATACCTTGTTGGCTCCTTTAGGGATTTTATCTGGATTGGAAGAAGTGAAACAGGCAATCGATCATCCGGAATTCAACCAATTTCTGAGCAATGCCATCGAAAAGGAAATAATTCCTTCATTACCCTTTGATCAATATGAGATGAAGCTATATGGGGAAAGTGTTCTTGAGCGATTTAAGAATCCTTTTGTACATCACCTCCTGACCGATATTTCGCTGAATAGCATTTCTAAGTTCAAAGTTCGTCTTCTGCCTACCTTAGAGGAATATCAAAGGTCGAAAGGCACGCTGCCCGACTGTATCGTAAGAGGTTTTTCGGGCCTGATCCGATTTTATAGGGTTAATGAAATGAAGGGGACTTATCTTGGTAAAAGCTTTGCGGGTAAAGATTATGTCGTTAGAGACGATATAAAGACAATTGAATTTTTCAGTGAACAATGGCTTAATTATGAGAGGGGGCAAATCCCGCTTAGACAATTGATAGAGGCGACATTAAGTAATCAATATCTATGGGGGAAGGATTTGAGCGGTATCCCGAACCTAGGAAACGAATTATGCCAATATCTAGAAGGGATGATCGACTGAAATTAGCCTTTGAAAGGATTTTAGTAAAATTAATTTCATGAATATTCTCCCTATCTCTTATTTTTTTCTTTATTTTATTTGTATTTTTGGTATACTGGATTAGTGATATTTTTTCTTGTTAGTTTCCTAATGAAAAGATATTAAAAGAATTACATATTCTTATATTCCCGTGAAGGGGAGTAGCGTCAGGGATAACCTGAAATAAAGTCGTCATTACGTGGGAACCCCACCGGCTTTATTGGCCTAATTCATTTAGTGCTTAGCGAGACCTTTGCCATATTTGGCAGAGGTCTCTTTATTTTTGTGAAAAAGGAGGAAATTGTGTTGGATTTTTTAACAGGTGAATTCATTTCAGGACTTTTAGCGATCATTATGATAGATTTGGTTCTAGCCGGTGATAATGCAATCCTTATTGGATTGGCTGCAAGAAAGCTTCCGAAAGAACAGCAAAAAAAGGTGATAATTTGGGGAGCGGTCGGGGCAATAGTGATAAGGATCATCGCAACGCTGTTGGTTGTTTGGCTATTAGAGGTGCCAGGACTGCATTTAATAGGGGGATTACTTCTTGTATGGATTGCTTATAAGCTCCTTATCGATGAAGAAGAACATGATGTGAAGCCTGCGGACTCGATGTGGGCTGCTATAAAAACCATCATTATTGCAGATGCATTGATGGGATTGGACAATGTCCTAGCTGTTGCAGGTGCTTCTCATGGTAACTTCACTTTAGTGGTAATCGGTTTACTTGTATCAATTCCAGTAGTGATGTATGGAAGCACTTTGATCCTGAAACTGATCGAACGCTTCCCATTCATCATAATAATTGGTGCGGGAATACTAGGCTGGACAGCTGCTAAAATGATCGTAGCTGAACCTTTCATGCACGACTACTTTGCAAATCCATTCATTAAATATGGATTTGAAGCGATAGTGGTTATTGGAATCCTGTTTGCCGGGATTTCAAGACAGAAAAATATCGAAAAAGAAAAAGCAAACAGAGAAAAAATGCAAATTGAACGTAATGGATGATGGATATAAAGAGACCTTTCGAAAATGAAAGGTCTCTTTTTTTGTTTAAGCCCTATAAGTTACAAAACAAAAAAGGTATACCAAAGCCCGTACTTTGGTATACCTTTTTGCGAATTTTTAAGCAAGCGATAACATGCATTTCAATAACGGTATTTGAGCTAAATGATCATATGGAGCGTTCACTCTGTTATTTTAGTTTAAGTTAATCCAGACACTTTTGACTTCCGTATAATTATCCAAAGCATAACTGCCCATTTCCCGACCGATTCCACTTTGTTTATAACCGCCAAATGGAGAAGCTGCATCAAAAGCGTTATAGCAGTTTACCCAAACTGTTCCGGCTTTTAATTCATTTGCCACATAATGGGCTTTTTTTACATCTTGTGTCCATAAACCTGCAGCCAATCCATATTCTGAGTTATTTGCCCGGTTTATCACATCATCCAAATCATCAAAAGGCATGGCAGCTACAACTGGACCGAAGATTTCTTCTTTAGCGATTGTCATTTCATCTTCAACGCCAGCAAAAATTGTAGGTGTTACAAAATAACCCTCTCCTTGTCCGTAATTGCCCCCGGTAACCACTTCAGCTCCTTCAGACTTTCCTTTTTCAATATAACTGCCCACTCGTTCCAATTGTTCACCGGAAACCAAAGGTCCTATCTGGGTTGTTGGATCAAGACCTGCCCCTTGTTTAATGTTTTTTGCATGGGACACTAAATCAGCCACCACGTTGTCATAGGATTTCTTTTGAATATACAGGCGTGAACCTGCACAGCATACTTGTCCTTGATTAAACATGATGCCCATTAAAGCACCAGGAATGGCTTTACTCATATCTGCATCCGGTAGAATGATATTAGGTGATTTCCCGCCTAATTCCAACGAGATTTTTTTCACGGTTCCCGAAGCTTGGCGCATGATCATTTTTCCTACTGAGGTTGAACCGGTAAAGGCAATTTTATCGACTTCTGGATGGTCTACAAGCGGTGACCCTGCTGTTTCACCAAATCCAGGTATGACATTGAGAACGCCAGGAGGAAAACCTGCTTCAAGCGCCAATTGTCCTAAATATAAGGCTGAAAGCGGCGTTTGCTCCGCTGGTTTTAAAACGATCGTGCATCCGGTGGCAAGGGCTGCACCTAATTTCCATGCGGCCATAAGTAGAGGGAAATTCCAAGGGATGATCTGTCCTACCACTCCAACCGCTTCATGACGGGTATAATTGAAGTAATTCCCAGCAACAGGTATTGTTTGTCCTACTATCTTAGTGGTCCATCCCGCATAATAACGGAAGTGATCGATTGCAAGGGGGACATCGGCATTAGTGGTTTCGCCAATTGGCTTGCCATTATCCAGGGTATCCAATTGCGCTAACGCCTCTTTATGTTCCTCCATGAGGTCCGCTAATTTATAAATGAGGCGACTGCGTTCAGATGCACTCATTTTTTTCCAAGGACCGTTGTCGAAAGCCGTACGGGCTGCTTTGACTGCTTTATCTACATCTTCCGGACCTGCTTCACTCACAACCGCTAAAACCTTGCCGTTTGAAGGATCGAGAGTCTCAAAGGTTTTTCCTGAAGCAGCTTCCACCAATTCCCCATTTATTAAAAGCTTTTTAGTGCCCTTCAAGAATGCTTGCACACGTGGATTGAGTTTAATAGTTTGTTCCATGTATAATACCCCTTTTCAATTGGATTATATTGTTCGATATCTGTTTGGACAATGGCTCTAAGTAAAAGGATCAAGCATACTATTATGTTTTTTATCCAATTCCCTTTGGCAGACTTGCAGCAATTCTGACTATCTTGATTTCTTTCCCCCCTTTATCAAAAGGAATCAATATCTCGACATGTAATTATGCAAGACTGATGCCATAACAAAAAACCGATGAAATCAGTTAAAAGGTGGTGGAGGGAAAAGGGAAGGTGCCTTACTGTTCCATATTGGAACAGGCAGGTGTTCCAATATGGAACAAAAAAGTTTAGTAGTACACATAAGCTTGTTTTCATTTTGGTGGATATCTGAATTTTCTGTTATAATTAAATTGAAGGAACGAACCCTGAATGCTCTGAAACTTTGGATCACTTAGAGTTTCATTAATGAAATTGAATAAAAAACAGAAGCCGATTTACTTGATTATACATACGGGAGGATTATTCAATGTCTGTTAATATAAGCGCGGATAAAGGAACCATACCGGCATTTATTCAAAAATCATGGCAGCGGTGCATTTCGAAGGGACTTCAGCCAAGCATGATGGATAAGGAAGATATGCTTGGTGCTTTTGAGTTGGCCGAATACCACGAACGATATGCGGAACTTCTGTACCATTCTTCTCCCATTTTAGAAGAAGTTTATCATTCGATTAATGGTTTGGGGTCCATTTTATTACTTGCTGCTCCTGAAGGATATATCATCGAAACAGTTGGGGATCCAGCTTTCATCCGCCATGCAGATAATGTTTCCTTAAGAAAAGGGGCCAATTGGCTAGAGGAATCAAAAGGAACAAATGCAATAGGAACAGCCATAGTGGAGAAGAATCCTGTATTGATTCATGGCAGTCAACACTTTCATCAGGATAACCATTTCCTTACTTGTGCCGCATCGCCCATTTATCACCCTGATGGACACCTGCTTGGTGTTTTGAACTTAAGCAGTCATCAACAGAATTATCATCCTTTTTCCATTAGCTTAGTTCAGAGGGTGGCTGAAAGCATTAAACAAGCACTCTTGTTGTCCCAAACACAAAAAAGGGAGAAAAACCTTTATTTTATATATGATTCATACCCTGATCCGTTAATTACCCTAGATAAAGAAGGGAAAGTTACAGATCTCAATTCAGCGGCGTCACATGTTATCGGCACATTGGAAAAACCGGTATCGAATATTGTATCAGGAACTGACCCACTCGTTTTAGAACGGAGGGTTTCAATCAAAGACCAGGAATTCTTGGTTCAAACCCTTGGCAAAAATATGGAACATCAATCATCCGTGATCGTACGGTTAAAAAAACAGAAATTGATTGATGGATTAACAACCAATCGTTATCAATTTACCGATATTATAAGTAATGATCCGCAAATGAATCAAACCATATCCATTGCTAAAAGATCTTCAGCGCTGGATATCAGCTTGCTAATCACGGGAGAAAGCGGAACGGGAAAAGAATTGTTCGCTCAATCCATTCATGGATATAGCTTAAGAAGTGATAAGCCATTCATCGCCATCAATTGCAGCGCAATTCCAGAAAACTTATTGGAAAGTGAGTTATTTGGGTATGAAAAGGGTGCCTTTACTGGAGCAAAAAGCGGCGGGCATAAGGGGAAGTTCGAAGCTGCAGATGGAGGAACCCTGTTTTTGGATGAAATCGGGGACATGCCGCTTCAAGCTCAAGCGTCTCTGCTCCGTGTACTTCAGGAACGATGTGTGACGCGTGTCGGCGGACATGCTTCCATTCCAATCGATGTCAGGGTCATTGCTGCCACCAACAAAGACTTACAAAAAGAAATGGAAGCTGGAGAATTCCGTGCAGATTTATTTTTCCGCCTTTGTGGATTATCTTTAAAACTTCCAAATCTGAGGAGTCGTAAAGATTTATTGCTCTTAGCAGAATACATTTTAGCGGATTTACCTTATAAGAGCGAACATACCGAACTAACAGTCGAAGCTAAAACATTCATTTTGGAATATTCGTGGCCAGGAAATTTCCGTGAATTGCAAAACGTTCTCGGACAGGCTGTATTCCTAGCTGATAAGGGCCCGATTACAAGGGACTTGCTTGTGGCACTTTGTCCTGTTTCTTCCATTACAAATGAGGAAGGGGCAATTGCCGATCGAGAACCAAGAAACTTTCAAGAACAAGAAACCCAGATTATCAGAAATGCATTGGAACGAACAAGTGGAAATATCAGTAACGCCGCGAAACAACTCGACATCGGCCGAAATACGCTTTATAGAAAAATGAAAAAATATGGAATCAACTTTCAAAAGTAAGAGTTCCTTAGTATATAAAAAAACATGAATGATAATTTTTCTTTTAAAATCTCAGATTCCCGACCTGATTTGGTCGGTTCTTGTTATTGCAAGTAACTATATGCGAACATGCATACCTTGTCTCCTTATAAGCTACATTTCACTACTATAAATAATGAAGTGCAGGAAATCAAAATCTCATATAGAATGATGTTATTGATATAGTATCTAAATTTCCGTAAGGGGATGTGTGGTCAATAGTATGAAGTTGTCATCTGAACATAAGAAGTATAAATTTGTATTGATCCAATATTTGGAAGAAAAAGAATCTGAGTTTTTAAATGAATGGAACGAGACTATTAAGATCAATGAAATAGACCCCTACAAAGAAAAGATTAAAGAAAATGGTTATGGAATGTACTCATTGGTGATCCAAACGTTCAAGGAAGTACTATCTGAAGATTTGCTGATTAAATTGGCTTACCAGGTTGCAAAAGAACGTCTTGAAGCGAATATCAACATTGGGGATTTTCTATATAATATCAATTTGGGGAGAAATATCATAATCAGAAATCTTTTTGGGGCAAATATCCCGATTAATTATATGCAGAAATTCATTAATGACATCAACTTGCACTTTGATACGTTTAGTTACCATGCAGTAACGAGATATACGAATCTTACAAATGAAGTGATTGAGGAAAAAAAGTCTTATATAAGTGAAAACCACAAAGATAAATTAGCGGTATTGGGCCAGATATCATCAAGCTTTGTACATGAATTCCGAAATCCTCTTACAGCTATCATGGGGTTCAATAAATTACTGAAGAGGGAGAATCCGGATTTGAAATATTTGGATATCATTGATTATGAGTTAAATCAGCTGAATTTCAGGATAACCCAATTCCTCCATACCTCTAAATCAGATTTTAATGAGGAACAAAGAGAGGAAATTTCAGTGTTAAAGCTAATTGAAGAAATTCAAGAACTGACTTATGCAAATATTGTGGATGCCAGTGTTAATGTGGAAATAGATATTTATCCAAACTTCGTCATGACAGCGAGCAAGGATGGGTTAAAACAAGTGTTCTTGAATCTTTTTATAAATTCGATTGATGCCTTAAAGGATAAGGAACATCCAAGAATTTTGAGGATAAACTCTTTAATCGAGGCGAATGAGAGAATAATTAGAATTTCAAATAATGGACCGGCCATTGCCAGTGAATTGATTGAATCTATTTTTGAACCCTTTGTCACGACGAAAGAGTTAGGAACGGGAATTGGGTTATACGTATGTAAAAAGATCATTGAAAGTAATGATGGATATATGAATTGTGTCTCCAATGAAAATTTAACCACATTCAGCATCCATTTCCCTAAAGTACAGAATGAACTTCAAAGGGTATAATACATATCATATAGTGACTTTTCATATAGCATTATATTATACATATCGTTATTTTTCGAAGCATGTACAAATCTTTGTTTAATAGGAAAGGTCGTTTTGGGACTGCTAGTATTTTACATAAGACATTCTCAATGAAAATAAATATATTTGGAAGATGCAAAATCATATTTGGTTTTTGGCATCTTCTTTTTATCTCTGTTATTTTTCGGTATGTAAAGGTGTCGAAATCTAAAATGAAATCAGTTAAATTGTCATTTTTTAATTCAATTGTGAATCAAAAAGGGTTAATAATTAATATTTGAATCAAAAAATACATTTATGATGCAACATTGAATCGTTTTTAATCCATAAAAGCGTTAAAACCTAATTAACTAACTATCCTTTTTTTGGCATGGATATTGCTTTTATTTTATGTAGGTATGAAATTTTAATGAGAGAGGGTGCTTTTATAAAAAAAGAAGAGTGAGGAAAGAAAGAATAAGAGCTGGTTATTTTACATAAAAGAACTTCACTCAACAAAAAGCGAAAGTGAAATATCAACAAGGACCATTGTACGTTCATTGAGGGGCTGATGGTAGTAAAGAGACAGTATAAATAGAAATGCATTACCGGTTAATAGAATATACGCTGTTCAATATACATATAACGATTGTGAATTTGGCCTCATGAAAACGATGATGAAACGGGTATAGGACTGTTAACATTGTTTTTTTGAATGAAAGATTTCTACTAGGGTACCCATGAGCAGTGGTTTACTGCTTACAAAACGTTAAAATGACAGTTTTTAAGGATGGTGACAATAGTGGCACTTCAAACAAATGAATTGAAACATGGTCTCAAGACCAGGCATGTCACAATGATTTCTATTGGCGGGGTAATTGGGGCAGGACTATTTATCGGAAGCGGAACCATAATTGATTCAGCTGGTCCTGGTGCGATTTTATCGTATATAATCGCAGGATTGATGATCGTGCTTATAATGCGTATGCTGGGTGAAATGGCTGTTGTAAATCCTGATAGCGGATCGTTCTCAACATATGCACATCAAGCATTCGGTCCTTGGGCCGGGTACACGATCGGCTGGTTATACTGGTTCAACTGGGTTATCATCATTGCTATTGAAACTACGTTATTGGGAACTATGATTCATGATTGGTTTCCTGGTATACCTATGTGGGCTGCCAGTCTATCTTTCCCTATTTTAATGACGATTACGAATATCTATTCAGTCAAAGCTTATGGGGAATTTGAATACTGGTTAGCTTTCATGAAAGTGGCTGCCATTGTAATATTCCTCTTCCTGGGTGCCGCCATGATTTTTGGATTGGTTCCGGGATTTGATTCACCAGGCCTTTCAAACATTACTGGAGAGGGAGGATTTTTACCAAAAGGTTTTCTGCCTGTCCTTCTTAGTGTGATATTCATTACTTTCTCTTTATCGGGAAGTGAGGTAGCTGCCATTGCTGCAGGTGAGTCTGAAAACCCTGAAAAAAACATTATTAGAGCCATAAACAGTGTCGTATGGCGTCTTCTTCTTTTCTTTGTTGGTTCAGTGACCGTGTTGGTTCTCGTAATCCCCCAAGGTGCTGAAGATTTACTGAAAACCCCCTATGCCAGCGTTTTTGACATGGCAGGCCTGCCGGCAGCGGGTCAAATCATGAATATCGTAATCTTCACTTCATTGCTTTCTGTTTTGAATTCAGGCCTATATACAAGCTCTCGTATGTTATATTCTTTATCAAAAAAAGGTGATGCACCGAAAATCCTTTCCCGAGTGAATAAGCGGGGAATCCCGATTTGGGCGTTAATGGCAAGTGTTTTCTTTGCTTATGTGTTCACGACATTTAAATTTGTTTCCCCTGATAAATTGTTTGCTTTTCTCGCAAACAGCTCGGGAGGAGTCACAATGATCATGTATATCTTTATCGCCTTTTCTCATCTATATTTACGGAAAAAGACGGAAAAAGAAAATCCCGGGACACTCAAAGTGAAAATGTGGCTATTCCCTTATTTAACCTATGCGACCATTGCCGTCTTATTTATTATATTCGTTGCTCAGGCGTTTATTGATTCCATGAGATTGCAATTCTTTCTTACAACCCTTCTCACGATTCTAGTTATTGGGTCATACTTTCTGTTTTATCATAAGAAAAACGTAATTGCTGCTGAACAAGAAGGAAAACTAAAAAATATCCACGTTAAGGAAGGGTGAGGAATGTAGTCATTTTGTCCGTATAGAGAAAAAAGATTGACTATTCTAATAAAAGACTGCCTTTGGCAGCTCCGTTTGTCGACTATAGGGGTTTCGAAATAGTCTCTTCCCAAACCATGATTTTAAAAGAAGACTAAGTTATCCTTCATGTTTTTTACTTTTTTTCGGGGTATGTACACTTTGAACGTTGATTTCCACTCTAGGCACTCGCTTTCCGCGGGCGGTCCCGGGAGCCTCCTCGGCGCTCTTTGCGCCTGTGTGGTCTCCCTTGGACGCGCTTTTCCCGCAGGAGTCTCGAACACCCGCTCCAATCAATTGGATTGTTTTTTAAGAAAAAACAGTAGGTTGGTCTCATCCCGAACCATGTTAAAGACTAGTTTTACTTCATGGTTTTTACTGTTTTATGAAACCATCCTCACTTAATAGAAGGAATTTGCAACAATCCTGCCGAATAACTGGCTTGCCGAAACCCGACAGGCGCCTGCTTTGATGAGGCTTGGTGGAAAGGGAGCGGATTTCTGAAATCAACTGGAACTTTATTTAAATAAAATTGCAGGCAAAGGCTCTTTTGAATTTGTCTACAGCCTGGGCTGCCCTTAGTGGGCAGCTTTTTTTCTGGTTCCAAAAATGATTGCATTCATTTCATGAGGGCGTTTATGTATGATCGTAACCATGACTGCCACCCCCTCTGATCAATTATGATACTCATTCATTTGCAACTTTGAAATCCTTTGCTAGAATATAATCTATAGAAAAGATTAGGAGTGGTGACTGTGGCTGAAACTCCAGCTGAAGGTTTGATTCATTATATTGCACCAAAAGGAGAGTATATCCCTTTTTTAGATGATACGGACTATATCGCTAAAGGATTGGAATGGAAATTATTCACTGCCCGTTCGGTTAAAAGAGAACTATTATATAAAAGCGGAAGTTTTCAAGCAAAAGTCAAATTGGCAGGTTATGAACAATATGGCAACGGACTTGACACTGTAGTCGTTCAATTTGAAAATGGTAAGCTTAGCTGCATTAACCCTTCCTATTTAAAGGAAATGCAAAGCTCCAGTTTCGGAAAAGAACTGTTGAGTGGCCCGGTTTCCGAAACAGCTGCAGTTTCAAGTGAAACTGAGCAGGTGGATGAAGCACCAATTACGGAAAACGCCGATCAGCCAAGTGAAGAACCAAAAAAGGCAAAAACCAAAACTAAAAAAACGACAGCAAAACCTAAGCTGGACTTGCCTGGGGAAAAAGTGCATTTCACCGCGACCGTCAAGGAGTTCGCGGCAAAAATGAACCATTTCACTGGTGAAGAAGATGAAGTCATACTCTTGGAGAATGTCAAAGTGACAACGGAGCCTGAATTGACTATCGGCGATGCTTGGTGTGGATATAGCAAGACATTAAAAAAAGCTGAGCTCGAAGAAGGAGACGCAATCGAATTTGATGGAAAAGTGGTCGACAAAAAATACAATAAAGAAATACGCTATAAAGTAAATAATCCATCCAAGTTAGTGAAAAAAGAAGGATAAACACACGAAGTTATTGGATGATATGGAGTAAGCCGCCGCTTACTCCTTTTTTTTGCCGTATTCAGGCATCTAAAGAAATGAATGATTACCTGAACTTATTAGAATAGATGCGTCCACCACTGGAATATATTCGTTTGTGGGAGATACAACTTATAACCTTTCTCCAATCGTATTGGTTTTGGGTTTGTGGTTTCATATTTTCCAGTGTTGGGGATAATACAGTATGATCATGCATTTATAAAAAAGATAAGGGGGGATTTTTATATGAAAGAATTATTTCGATTATTGAAACAAGGTAATAAATCGGCGTTCATTGCTGCCTGTGTGAATAGTATCATCGCAGTGCTAAAGGGGATTGCCTATTTCATGACAGGAAATGTCGCTATGTTCGCAGAAACTTTACATACTTTGGGCGATGCTGCGAATCAGTTTTTCGTCTTCATTGGTTCCGCACTAAGTAAAAAGTCACCAACTGATCGATTCCCTGATGGTTTTGGACGTTTGGTTAACCTTGTATTACTAGGGGCAGTATTGGTTGTCGGGATCATGTCTTATGAAACGATTAAAGAAGGGTTCCATCACATTTTACACCCTGCAGAATCAACTGGTATCCTTATTAACTTGTCCGTCCTTTCGTTAGCGGTTGTGTTGGAATCATATGTATTATTTAAAGCGATGAAAGAAGTGGTCCATGAGACTGGCATCGAAGCTAAAGGGGCAGCCGTCATATTCAAGAGCTTTTCTGGTTTAAGAAGGGCAAAACCAGCGACGAAATTAGTATTTATGGAAGATATGGTTGCGACCGGTGGCGGCGTACTTGCGATAATTGCCATTTTATTAGCAAACTTCACGCCTTTTATCCAGGCGGAAGGAGTTGCTTCCGTCATGATCGGTCTTGGTATGTTCTATGTGGTTGGAAGGGTTTTTCTTGACAATGCTGCAGGTGCTCTTGGGGAAGCCGATATTGAAATGCGGCAAAAAATTGGAACGATGGTCATGGATGATGCAGACGTAAGGGATATACAGAAACTGGCCGTAATAAAAGAAGGGGAAGACTTTCATGTTGAACTTGAAGTTGAACTGGATCCCCATATTTCAATCGCACAGGCGGACGACATTAAAGATCGGCTGTTTAATCAGATATTAAAGGAAAGAGGGGTAACGGATGTCATTATAGAATTTGATGAAAATGATGGTATCCCAAAATGGGAAGGTCAGATAAAAAAAGAACTGAATGAAATGAAAAAAGACAGCAAGTAGAAATATTGACAGAATACTAAGTGTCATGATCAGGTGATTATAAATCATGACACTAATGATAATGCCTGTTCAATTCATCACGTACTTTCCTTGGGTATGCATTATAAGCTATCATGGACTTAGTTACATAAAGAAGGTTTATGGAAGGGTGAATAAGAATGGAGAAACAAAATATTAAGCTAGTTGCACTTGATATGGATGGCACGCTTCTCAATAAGGCTGGAGAGATATCTGAAGAAAATCGGAGAGCGATAAAAGAAGCCGAAAATCAAGGGGTTTTTGTGGTATTGAGCACAGGAAGATCCTATGCGACGTGCAGTGATTTTGCAAAGTCAATGGAACTCCAATCATACCTCATTACAGTAAACGGAAGCGAAATTTACGATAACCAAGGAAAACTGGTTGAAAGGAATATCGTCGATAGTGAATCCATACAATGGATGTGGGAATTAAGCCAAAAACATGGTACACATTTTTGGGCCATTAGCTGCGATAATATTTACAGGGCTGAAATGCCTGAAAAAATCCATGATTCGCAATGGCTTAAATTCGGTTTTGATACAAATGATGAAAGCATCCGCCAAATCATCATGGATGAACTGGTATCAAAAGGAACCTTTGAAATAAGCAATTCAAGCCCAACGAATATTGAAGTGAATGCCATGGGCGTCAATAAAGCGAAAGCGATAAAGCTCGTATGTTCATTGCTCGACATTACCATGGAAAATGTAATGGCAGTGGGTGACAGCCTAAATGACCTTGCGATGATTTCTGAAGCAAAAGTGGGCGTGGCAATGGGAAATGCCCAAGAAATTGTGAAAGAAAAAGCAGAATGGATTACAGCGACAAACGAAGAAGATGGAGTAGCTAAGGCCATTCGGAAATGGGTGCTTTCAAATTGAATCGAAACTGTATATGGGACGTATTCCATATACAGTTTTTTTATTTAAATGGCGCTGCATGACAATTAAATTTTAGCTGCTGAATTAATTTCTTGAAAATTGTGTCTTTTAGAAGTATGATAATCTTGTAGTGTTATATTTTGGTAATATATTAATAATGGGAGGTATAAGGATGACAAGTAGTTTGCCTGAACAGTGGTGGAATCAATTAACTTTACCAGTTATCTCAGCACCTATGTTTTTAATATCCGGTCCTGAGTTAGTGAAAGAATGCTGTTTGAATGGGGTGATCGGCTCTTTTCCAGCACCGAATGCGCGGCCGATAGAGGTACTGGATCAATGGATGGGTGACATAAACGATACATTGTTTGCAGCAAAGGATAAAGAACCAGGCTCAAAGATAGCCCCATGGGCAATGAATATGGTTGTTCACCGTACATATAGCCGGCTTGAAGAAGAGTTGGAGTTGGTCAAAAAGCATCAGCCTCCCATCGTCATTACATCATTAGGTTCACCAAAACATGTGGTGGATGTCGTACATAGCTATGGCGGGTTGGTCTTTTCGGATGTCAGCTCTGTGGATTTTGCAAAGAAAGCTGCGGAATCAGGTGTGGACGGATTGATCTTGGTTGCTGCGGGAGCAGGCGGTCATGCTGGTGACATAAATAGCTTTGCTTTCGTGGACAGCGTTAGGACATTCTGGGACGGAATCATTTTGCTCGCCGGATCGATCAGTACTGGTCACAGTATTTTGGCAGCTCAGGCGGCAGGAGCGGATCTTGCATATATGGGTACACGTTTTATCGTGGCGAAAGAGAGCAGGGCAAATGATGAATATCGTGAAATGCTTGTCGATTCTGACCATGATGACATCATCTTGACTGATGCATTTTCAGGCGTTAATTGTAATATGCTTAAACCGAGCATAAGGAAGGAAGGATTGGACCCAGAACAATTAGCCAAAAAAGAAAAAGTCGATTTTGACAGCATGTCCAAATCGTCTGAATCTAAAGCGTGGCGTGATATTTGGTCAGCGGGTCATGGTGTGGGGGCGATTAAAAAAATAGATACCGCTGCAGGCATCATAAAACAATTAGAAAAAGAGTATCAGGAGTCCTTGAATAAATTGACCGGGCAGGCGGAAAAATTAAAAGGAATTATATCGAAATGATATGAAAGCGCTTTATTTAATTATGCTAATATAGCTAATAAAAAGGGTATCCATTATGGGTACCCTTTTTTGCCATGTAATATCAGAGCTAATTCATAATAAAGTATTTTCAGCTTAAAAGGCAATCTAAATGGATTTAAAGATAAAAGCAGCAGTATATATAGAAAGTATCGCTGTGAAAAAATATTGATAAAAAGATGGATAAATGTTATATTATTTTCGTGATAATGACCAAATGAACAATTTAGTCATATATTATTAATTGTTTAAAAAGTAATATATATTTAGGTGAAGATGAAGAATTTTAAATTTACATTGCAGAAGCATATGACTTAATTTTGTATTCTTTCATCCGTTTTCACCGAGATAGATTAAATAAACGGCATATTCGTCGTATAGGAGGGCTTGGTAGGCGTGTTAAAATCTTTAAAGGGTGAATTTTTAGCCATAATAAAACATCCTATGATACTAATTTCCATAATAGGGATCATACTGATTCCTTTATTATATAGCGGCACATTCCTTTGGGCATTTTGGGATCCATATGGTAAGGTGGATCAATTGCCTGTAGCCATTGTCAATTTGGATGAGGGTGCGGAGTTCAATGAAACGGAACTTACAATAGGAAAAGATTTAGTCAAGGAGTTAAAGGAAAAGAAGGATTTCGATTGGCATTTCGTCAGTCAAAAAGAAGCCAATGAAGGCCTGGAAAATCAAGATTATTACATGAAAATAGAAATTCCGAAAAACTTTTCGAAGAATGCAACGACCTTGCAGGAGGACAATCCGAAAAAACTTGATTTAATTTATACGTCCAATGAAGGGTTCAATTATATATCCACTAAAATAGGTGATGCAGCTTCGGAGAGAATCAAAGGGGAGGTTTCGTCGGCGGTTACGAAAACCTATGCGGAGTCAATGTTCGATAATTTGAACGAAGTGGCTGACGGACTCAAAAGTGCCAGTGATGGAGCTGGAGAATTGAAAGACGGAACAGATACAGTGAAAAACGGCTCCAGTGAACTTGGTGAAGGGATTATCTCAGCTAAAGAAGGTTCCAAAAAAGTGGATGAAGGAATTGACTCCCTTCATTCAGGTTCTGTCGAAATCCATGAAAACCTGGAAAAATTAGCTGAAAAATCATTGACCTTTTCGAATGGGGTCGGTTCGGCAGCTGCAGGATCAAAGGAACTTAATCAAGGGTTACAACAGTTCAGCTCTGGTGTTGGGCAAATGAAAGATGGTCAATCCGAGCTTTTGCAAGGGGCAAAGAAATCTGAAGCGGGAACTGGTGAATTGGCCTCTGGATTGCAGCAGTCATTAGAGGGCTTCAATCAGATAGATGAAAAGCTGCCCGCTTTGACTGAGGGAGCAAATGGTGTAGCGGCTGGTGCCGCCCAGCTTTCAGGTTCATTGTCTGAATGGAGTGCAGCATCGAACGAAGCAAAAGCGGGGGCATCTGAAGTTTCGGCAGGTTTGGATGAGGTTATTTCCGGATTGGAACAACAATCTGAAGCTACGGATGATCCTGCAGAGAAAGCGCGTTTGGAGGGAGTGATTTCTTCTCTAACACGCATCAGTGAAGGTAGTAAAGGAGTATCTGAAGGAGTGGGAAAACTATCGGCCAGTGCAACCGAAATGGCTAAAGGCTCAAATAGCCTTAGTGATGGAGCCAATCAGTTAAGTGAAGGCACTAGTGCGTTAAGCGGCGGTTTCACGCAATTGAAGCAAGCTCAGGATAAACTCGCCAATGGGGCGAATGAACTGAAAAACGGTCAAGGTCAATTGGTGTCTGGTTTGACAACATTTGGCGAAAGTATCGATTCAGCGCAGAGTGGACTTGGACAATTAACGGAAGGCAGCAATAACTTGGTAAGCGGGCTTGATCAGCTTGAAGATGGCTCCAAGCAATTATCAAGTGGAACCTCACAGCTTTCCGAAGGTTCCAAAGGTCTGGTTACAGGAACGGATAGATTGAAGGAGGGGTCAAACAGCCTAACTAGCGGTATGGGAGAACTGGCGAATGGAGCCATTAAGTTACAAGATGGAATCGCCAAACTTTCAGATGGATCTGCAGAATTACATGACGAATTGAATGACGGGGCAAATGAAGCAGGCAAGATCAAATCCAATGAAGAAGTTTATGACATGTTTGCAAGCCCAGTTAAAGTAGATAAATTACCAATTAATAATGTACCGAACTATGGCACTAGTTTTGCACCGTATTTAATTTCATTAAGTTTATTTATCGGGGCTATCGTTCTGACGATCATTTTCCCGTTAAGAGATCCTGCTGTTATACCTGCGAGTGGATTTAGCTGGTTTATTAGTAAATACAGCGTCATGGCACTCATAGGAATCTGTCAAGCCATATTGGTGGACTCGATTTTAATTTTGGGCCTTGGAATCAATGTTACGAGCCTGCCGCTGTTTTTTGCAGTAAGCATTCTTGCTAGCTGCACATTCATGGCAATCATCCAGTTCCTGGGTTCAGCCTTTGACAATCCAGGCCGGTTCATAGCATTATTGATTTTGATTCTCCAACTGACCAGCAGTGGCGGGACATTCCCCAATGAATTAGTACCTGGTTTCTTGCAAGGATTCACACCGTTCCTGCCGATGACTTATTCCATTAATGCTTTTCGTGCTGTCATCTCAACAGGAGATTATAGCTTCATGCGGCATAATCTTGCCATATTGGCGATATTCCTCGTTACGGCATTAATCTTATCACTTCTTTACTTTATTTATCGGTATAAGAAAATGAACGGCACATTGAATGAAAATCAGGAAGAAGCAACTGTACAATGATCAAAAAAACAGCGACCCATCTGGGTCGCTGTTTCAGACTGTAGACAAATTCGAGGAAAGTGAGTTTGTTTACAGTATTTTATGGGTGTACAATTTAGACGTTGATTTCCGCTTCGGGCACTCGCTTTCCGCGGGCGGTCCGCCCTCGGCGCCTTTACGCCTGCGGGGTCTCCCCTAGACGCGCTTTTTCCGCAGGAGTCTCGCACCCTCCGCTCCAATCAACTTTGTTTTAACTTTTAGATAGAACCCTTTGCCTAAAGTCTTTATTTTTTTGAAATATAATTTTAAAAGCTGAGGTGATGAGGATCCTTTCTAAACATATTTCAAAGGGGGTTCTGAATTTTTTAATTCCGAACCCCATTGTCTACAAACTGAAACAGGTACCCGTCATGAGTCGCTATTAAAAACCTGAATATATGTGCCAAGCGCTTCCTGTTCACAAGGAAAGGGAAAGATGTCAAAAAACGATTATAGTGACAAAACTATGGCGCAACCTGAGTGTAAAAGTATTTAAACAGCTTTTATACCCTTGTCTTTTGGGAAGCAGGTGCATATTTCTTCATTGGATTTTTTGCAATGACATCCTTTAAATAAGGATCACCAGAAGGACCTGGTTTTCTCATAAGCTCCATTAGGTAAGATATATCGTCCATGGCCCTGTGTGTTTGAAAATTAGTGATATTATGTGCCTGCAGTAATGTTAAGAGTTTACTATTCTCAAATCCATATTGCTTCCAAGGTACATTACGCATCGTACAGTACCACTTTTGATCATTGATTTCCGGATACATTTGGTAGAGAAAACTTCTATCGAAAGAAGCATTATGTGCGAAAATCGAATCGGTACGGTCAATGAAGGTTTTAATTTTTTCATCATGAAAACTCTTTCCTTCTACGGAGCTGTATGGAATTCCATGAATTCTGTATGCTTGATCATAATTCCTTCTTGCTCCATAGGAGAGAGGCTCCCTTAAAAATGATTCTTGATCAATAAGATTAATGATTTCCCCTGTTTCACTGCTGTATGTAAAGAGTATAAGGGCAAGCTCGATAATTTCATCTGAAGAGGGACGTAAACCAGTTGTTTCTACGTCCAGTACTAAACCTAATCTATTAGTCAATTTTTTTCCTCCAGTTGGGTTACATTCTTCTATTATAGCTGACATAGAATGGCTATTGAAAGCATTATGATCGTTTTAAAGGATTTGAAATATTGAAGGTAAGGGTGAACTAACGAAACTAAAAAAAGATAGAGATTTTTAAGCAATCTCTAACTTAGACAGTAGACAAACTTGATGAAAATCGAATTTGTCTACTGTTTTTTTGCTTATACAGATTTGGACGTTAATTTCCACTTCAGGCACTCGCTTTCCACGGGCGGTCCGCCCTCGGCGCACTTGCGCCTGTGTCGTCTCCCTTGGACTGCTATTCCCGCAGGAGTCTCGCACACCCGCTCCAATCAACTATGTTTAAAAATTTAGATAGAACTCCTTTTGTCTACTGAGATAGAGATTATAAGCAATCTCTATCTTTTTTATCCATGTTCATATGCAGTGCAAAATGTTTTGCAATTCATGTTCGGCAATTTGTACGAATTCTTCGTTTTTTTGAAGACTGAAAATGTTTTTGGATTGCTTTATATAGTGCAGTCCTTCTTCAGGTTGTTTCAGCTGAACCAGATTCTTACCAGTTAAAAGATGGAGTTCCGCATATAAATATAATGATTCTATCGAATTACAAATGTTGATCCCTTTAAGAGTATAATTTAATGATTCCTGATAATAATGGAGTTCAGTCAATGTTTGTGCTAATCCATGAATGATCTTCACGATAATGGTACCTTCCTGATTCACATGGGGAATATTCTCGATAAATTCCAGTGCTTCATTGAAGATGGTGATGGCCTCTTCATAATTTTTCGTTTTAAAATGGATGATCCCGATACTATTTAAAACTTCTATTTCCTGTTGATGAAGAATGACCCGTTTACCCATGGTAATCTGCATGGCCTCATTCAACAATTCTATAGCCTTTTGTTTGTCATTGTACAAATGAAAAAAAGAGATACCTTCATGCCATTTTAAGAATTGATAAAATGATATCGATTTTTCCGGTGCAGTTGCCATTTCTTTTTGGACGATTTCATAAATTGCTTCATAATTACGTGTCCGTTTGTATTTGTTAATCAAAAGTTTAATGGTTTCTATGTAATTATAAATCGGTTCATTTTTAGTAGTGAAGAAATACGGCAGATCAACTTTAAGTTTATCCGCAAAAAGTGCCAATTCATCAATGGTTGGAGAAGTGATGCTTCTTTCATAATCTGTCAGGGCATTAGGTTCACATATATCCTTAGCCAGTTCTTCTCTTGTAAGATTTTGTTTTATTCGTAATTCGTTGATAACAGAGCCAACCTCTATTTTCATTACAATTGCCCCTTTGTACCTATATCTAGAATTCTATTTTAACATAATTTAATTTTTATCAGTAAGATAATTGAAAGATAGTATGATATAACTACTTTACGTGTATTCCTTGAATACCATCCAACTAAAAAATAACGAAGAACGTTTTCTTATTGAAGCGATCAAACTGAAATTACGTCTTTTCTATATAAAGTGAGAAAGGTATATAATCATTGATAATAGCAATCATGAGACTTGGAATATAAGAATAAATAAAAAGAGGCGGCAATCTGCCGCCTCTAAAGCTTTTAATTTCCAATGAATTGTTGGGTCCAATAGTGGGCGTATTTCCCTCCAGTTACATGCCCGATTCCAATGTGCGTATAGTTTTTGTTAAGGATATTCGCCTTATGTCCGGGGCTGTTCATCCATGATTTCATGACAGCATCCGCACTAGGTTGACCTGCTGCGATATTTTCCCCAGCGTACTCGTAACTGATTCCAAAGGATTTCATCATATCAAAAGGCGATCCATAACTGGGGCTTGTATGATTGAAATAATTATTATCACGCATATCTTCAGATTTTAGAATGGCTACGTTGGAAATGGCTGTATCCATTTTAAGTGAAGGGAGGCCCGATTTTGCACGTTCTTCATTAACTAAACTAAGGACCTGCTGTTCAACTGATTGACTTTCTTTGCGATTAACCGTGGTATTGGATGATTCGGGAAGATTTATGGTTTGTCCGATTCGAATTTGATTTGCATCGTTTATAGCAGAGTTCGATTTAAGTAATTCGTCAATGCTGACACCATATTCAGAAGCGATTTTCGTTAAGGTATCTCCTTCTGCCACCTCGTAAGTATTGGCTCCCAAAGCGACTTTTGGAGATAGAAGTGATAGTGACAGTGCGGATAAAAGGATGATTTTCTTCATTTTAATTCCTCCTAGTAGAATATCTGGATTGGAAGTATAGTATCCTATAAAAATAGTTTTGTGTAAAATTAGCTCATTCCATTCTTTATAGGACTAGGAAAAAGGGATAGTATGAGAATATACATAATACAGGTACATATGACTTGGCAGATTATATGGTAAATCCAAATCATAGGTCTATTTGATAAATTGGAATGATGGATTTCTGGAAAAAAAGAATCATTTTACGTTTGCAGGCCATGTTTGTCAGGGGAAATAATAAGTGCATCAAAACGATATAGTTATATGGAACTAAAAAGGATGAAACTAATTAATTATCCCAAGAGTGGAGCTTGTATGGATTTAAAGGCAGGGAAAGTGTTTTGGAAAGATACATTTGAAGCGAGAAAATATCCCATGTTGGAGGAAGAACTTTCATGTGATGTTTGTATAGTAGGGAGCGGTTCATCAGGGGCACACTTTTCCTATTTTTTGGCAGAGACTGGTCTGAATGTCGTCCTGATCGATAAACGGGATATAAGTGAAGGAAGTACGGTTGCGTATACTGGACTTTTACAGTTTTCAAATGATAAAACTTTAACTTCCCTCATTCATAGTTTTGGAGAAGAAGCTGGGACACCATTCGGACACTTGAGAAAGAGGTCGTTCCAAGTTTAAAGGAAAATCCGGATTTTAAAATTAGAAAAAGCTTGTACTATGCACCCAATCCCATGCACGTTTCTAAGCTTAAAGAAGAATATAGGAATCTTAAAACCCGCAATTTCCCTGTTGAATATTATACAGAAAAAGAGATTAACCGAAAATTTTCGTTTCCGAAAGCAGGAGCGCTGGTCCAGATAATGATGCTGAAATCAATCCTTATAAACATGCACATTTATTGATTGAAAAGGCTTTTTCGAGAGGCGTAAGTGTCTATGCAACAACAAAAATCAATGAAAAGATAGAGAATCAAACCCAGTTATTTACCGAAACGGGTCACACGGTACATGCACAGACGGTCATCTTGGCAATTGGTTATGAAGCCCAAGAAGAAGTGAAGGATAAAAATGCAGTGATTCTCAGTTCATATGCCATAGCAACAAATCAAATAGCCGATCAAGCTAAATGGCATGATAATATGATGATTTGGGAAACGGCACGGCCTTATTTATATGCAAGAAAAACTCCTGACAATCGAATTATCATTGGTGGCCTTGATGAATCGACCGGTTATCTGGAGAAAAGGGATTCAATGATTTTGAACAAAAGAGATAAATTAATAAAGCAGCTTTTCAATCTGTTTCCAGAATTAGAGAATCGGATCTGGGCTGATTATTATTGGGGAGCTTTTTTTGGTGAGAGCCAAGATGGTTTACCGACAATAGGAATGTATCCTGACCATCCTAATTGCTACTTCTTATTGGGTTATGGCGGGAATGGGACGGTTTACAGTGTCATCCTTTCCCAAATCATCAGGGATTTGATTACAAAGGGAGGACATGAGGACTCTGCATTGTACGTTAAGGAAAGGCATTTTTCAAAAAGTATTGTCCATTAAGACAGGTATCTCTTCATCATGAATAGAATTAAGTAGACAGCTGAATATACGGAGGGATTTTTCGATGTGGTTTAAGGAATTGGAAACAGAAAGGCTGCATTTAATCGAAATAGGTCACCATCATGCCGAGAGTCTGTTTGAAATCCTCTCTAAAGATGAAGTGACCCAATATGATGGGATAGAAAGTTTAACTCTAGTAGAAGATGCCCGCCGCTTAATCGACTCGTTTAAAAGTGCTTATATAAACAAACGAGGGATGCGCTGGGGAGTAATTCTAAAGGATTCAGGCAAATTCATCGGTACTGTTGGCCTGCATCAATTAAGCCTAGCCAACAAACGCGCCGAAATAGGATATGAAATCCATCCTGAATATTGGAGGAAACACTTTACGTCTGAAGCTGTCAACGAAGTATTGCGCTATTGCTTTGAAGAATTGAGACTAAACAGAATCGCCGCTTTAACTTTCAAGGATAATATTGCATCCAGAAACCTTCTGAAGAAATTTGGATTCAAAGAGGAAGGCAGCCTCAGAAGTTATCTATTTCTTCGTGATCAGTCGCATGATGCCCTGGTATTTTCCTTGTTGAATACGGAGTATTGCCAGTTAAGGCAACAAAGTGTTCAGGAATCATATAGATTTTAGTTTGGTATAGAAGATTGCAGCTGGCCCAAAGTGCCAGTTTTTTTATTTGCAGATGATTTTATATCAGTAAAGGACAATATACATATTTTTCATGTTAAAATGGTATGCGAATTCATTAATCAGTCCGGATGGACATAAAAAGGAGCAAAATCATTGTGAAGATATTATTTCCGTTGCTTGCGGTCCTGGGCGGAATCACCATTGCCATACAAGGACAAATCAATGGTGGATTAGGAAAAAAAGTGGGGGTCATTGAAGCTTCCTTCATTTCGTTTGGAATCGGGACTCTCGCTTTATTATTTATTGTTTTGTTTGCGGGAAATGGAAATATTTCTGCCATCGCGTCTGTACCCAAATGGCAATTAACAGGCGGACTGTTAGGGGCTATTTATGTCATTGTGATCGTATTGGTCGTGCCTCGGATTGGAGTGGCACCGGCATTGGTCGGGGTTATAGCAGGCCAGATAATTATTGGGGCAGTCATTGACCATTTCGGTTTATTTGGAGGCGTACGCATCCCATTGGACGCGAAAAAGGTGGTAGGAATTTGTTTACTTTTCGTGTCATTATATTTGTTTAATCATAAATGAAGAAGGGGCACTTTTCATTGAAACGACGGGTGCATATAGGGGAATATTTCTATTCTCCTATAGTTAATGCCTATTATTTGGAGATTGATTAAAGAGAACTAAATATTTTAACGAAGTAATGCATTATCCTGCTAAAATATTTTATTTGAGAGGGGATGGTTTGCTAGGAAAGTTGTCTTAGTAATCAACCTGATATGAATTATTAGAATATTTAGAAATAAATAGACAAGAGAACCTATATGAATACTGATTTAGAGGGGTTTGTAAAAACACCTGGAAGTCGGAAGTCCTTTTAGTTGATTATTTCTATTTACCTAGTATCTAGATCGAATTGATTAGCAATTAATTACTATATTGTGAAAAAGTACTCACCGGTTTATTGATTTTTTGATTTATTCGTAATATACTTAAAATTCAACATCTTTAATTCGAGGTATAGTATCCTTGGCGAGGTGAAAAAAAGGTGATTTTTTACCTAGTAAACTGCATTAATTGCTATTTTTAGGTAGAAATTAAGATTTATGCAAACGGTTCGCTAATTGATTTGGGTGAATTTCTGCAATGAATGCTTCTACTTTTCCTCGCAATCATTATATGTACTATACGGAAGATTAATAGGTGTTAGAAGGATAATCTCTTAAATGGGAATATCCTAAGAAAGATTAAAGATGAGGGGGAATATTTTTTGAAAAAGTCTAAATTTTCAGTGCTTGCTCTTCTTATGGCCATCATGCTTATGCTTGCGGCATGCAATGGCGGTTCGAAGGAAACTTCGAATGAAAAAGAAGGAGGCTCGGGTGACTCATCCGGATCAAAAGTATTAAACGTAAACAATTCGAGTGAACCTGGTTCGCTTCACCCTGCAAATGCTCAAGGTACTCATGAATCTTGGATCCTTGAACATACGTTCGAGGGGCTGACAAAGAAAACAGAGGAAGGCAAAATCGTCCCTGGTTCTGCAGAATCATGGGAAATCAGTGAAGATGGATTAACTTGGACATTCAAATTGAAAGATGGTTTGAAATGGTCAAATGGAGATCCGCTTACAGCCAATGATTTCGAATACGCTTGGAAATATGCTTTGAAACCGGAAACGGCTGCAGATTATGCTTACCAACTTTATTATCTTAAAGGCGGGGAAGCATACAACAGTAAGAAAGGGAAGGAAGAGGATGTAGGGGTTAAAGCGACAGACGAACATACATTGGTCGTTACTTTGGAACAGCCTACACCATATTTCCTTGACTTGACATCTTTCTATACTTTCTATCCAATCAATAAAAAGGTACAGGAAGAAAATCCAAAATGGGCTTTGGATGCAAAAACTCACGTTTCAAACGGGCCGTTCAAATTAACGGAATGGAAACATAAAGAAAGCCTGAAAATCGAAAAGAATGAAAATTACTACGATAAAGATAAAATCAAATTGGATGCGGTTAACTTTGCTCTAATTGAAGATGAAAATACAGCATGGCAAATGTATCAGAGTGGCGAATTGGACCTCGCTTATCCACTGCCAGTGGATATTCAAGGTCAAATGGTCAATTCTGATGATAAAGAATTCAAAATGGGCAAAGAACTTGCCGTTTACTATTACAACTTTAATACAGAAGTGAAACCTTTCAATAATGCTAAAGTAAGGAAAGCGCTTTCAATGGCTATCGAGCGTCAAAAAATCACCGAAAATGTTGCTCAAGGCGGACAAAAGCCTGCTTTCGGCGTAGTCCCTCCGGGTATTCCTGATGCATCTGGAGATTTCCAGGAAAATACAGGTAACCTATTTAAGGAAGATGTTACCGAAGCTAAGAAATTGTTAAAAGAAGGACTTGCTGAAGAAGGCATGAAAGAATTACCTGAGTTTTCAATTTTGTATAACACTTTAGATTCACACAAGAAAATTGCTGAAGCGGTTCAAGGAATGTGGCGTGATAACCTGGGTGTTGAAGTGACACTTGAAAATGCAGAATTCCAAGTTAAGCTTGACCGTGAAAAAGCTGGTGATTTTGAAATTTCCCGTGCAGGATGGGTTGGTGACTATGTTGACCCGATGACATTCATGCTTTGGGAAACGGACGGCGCCTATAATGATGCAGGTTGGTCAAACAAAGAATATGATAATTTATTAAAAGAAGCAAAATCTACAATGGATCCAAAAGAACGCATGGATGCTTTGCATAAAGCAGAGAAAGTCATGATTGACGAAATGCCGATCCTTCCGGTTTACTTCTATACAAAACCATATATGGTTAAATCGAATGTTACTGGAGTTTTTGCTCCAATTAACGCTTATCCGAACTTTATTTACGCGGATAAAAAATAATAGAAGGATAATAGTGAAATGGGAGGTATGTCCGATTAAGGTCATACCCCATTTTTCAATTGCGAATTTGAATATTTCATGCATTCATTTCCGTTTTCAACTTCTTAGAAAATCGATGATTGGGGTGATTACCATGTTGAGATATACATTAAACCGTTTTAAATGGGCGATTATTACTTTATGGGCTGTTATTACATTAACGTTCATCATAATGCATACGATTCCGGGAAATCCATTTGCAAAAGAAGGAGCCATGCCTCCTGCTGTTTATGAAAACCTTCAAGTCCACTATGGATTGGACAAGCCGTTGTTGACCCAATATGGGAATTATTTATTGGAAGTCGTTCAATTTGATTTTGGTCCTTCATTGAAATCTTCATCCATTACCGTGAATGATTACATTTTGAAGGGGTTTCCGGTGTCATTGCACTTAGGGGCACAAGCTTTGGTGATTGCCATCTTCTTTGGCCTCATTTTGGGTGTCGTGGCATCACTGAAAAGAAATAAATGGCCCGACTATTTATCAATGATCATTGCCATCGTAGGGATTTCCGTTCCTAACTTTATCCTTGCGACTATTTTAATCAATTATTTCGCAATTAAATGGAATATATTCCCGGTTGCTACATGGGCGACATGGCAGCATACCATTTTACCATCCATTGCCCTTTCCATGATGCCGCTTGCTTTCATCGCGAGACTGATGCGGACAAGCATGCTTGAAGTAATGGGGCAGGATTACATTTTGACAGCAAAAGCCAAAGGATTGAAACGGAGCGGTGTCATAATCAAACATGCGATTCGGAATGCGTTATTGCCGATTATCACGATTCTGGGCATCCTTACGGCTAATATCGTGACAGGAAGCTTCATCATTGAACGTATTTTTGGTATTCCGGGCATGGGTGATATGTTCGTAAAGGGAATATCCAACAGGGACTACCCGGTGATTCTTGGTTCCACAATTGTGTATAGTGCGGTGCTTATTCTATTGATATTCATCGTTGATATAGCCTATACGTTGATTGATCCTAGAATTAAAGTGACGGGGGAGAAGAAATAATGGCAGATAAAGTGCATTTAACCGAAGATATGTTCCAACCCGCCGAAGGCAACTTTAAGGAAGCTGAAAAAATAGCAAGACCTACAGTTTCATATTGGTCTGACGTCTGGCGTCGATTTAAAGAAAATAAGCTGGCGATGACGGGGTTTATTCTAATAATTCTCTTGGTCTTGATGGCGATTTTTGGTCCGTACATTAACGGATATACTTATTATGGACAAGATTTCGAGAAAAAGAATCTTAGCCCAAATAGCGAGCATTGGTTTGGAACGGATTCATCAGGAAGGGATCTATTTACGCGAGCTTGGTACGGTGCAAGGATATCCTTGTTCATTGGATTGATGGCAGCGCTGATCGACTTTTTAATTGGTGTCCTTTATGGCGGGATTTCTGCCATTCGCGGCGGACGCACGGATAATATCATGATGCGTTTCGCTGAGGTGATCTATGCGATTCCATACCTATTGATGGTTATCTTGATGATGGTCGTATTAAAACCTGGTATTCTGCCGATCATCATTGCGATGTCGATTACGGGGTGGATTCCGATGGCGCGACTGGTACGGGGCCAGGTTTTACAACTGAAAGAGAATGAATATATCCATGCTGCAACAATCTCTGGAGCCAATACGAGCTGGACTTTAAGAAAACACATGATTCCAAATACAATGGGACCGATCCTTGTCAATTTAACGTTGACTGTACCTACTGCCATCTTTGCCGAAGCTACACTTAGCTTTTTGGGACTGGGAGTTCCGGCACCTCAGGCAAGCTGGGGAACATTGACAAGTGATGCACTGGGAAGCATTCTGGTAGGGAATTTCTATCAACTGTTAATCCCGGCAATTTTGATTTCCTTAACGATGTTCGCGTTCAATGTGGTTGGTGACGGATTGCAGGATGCCTTAGATCCAAAACTACGGAAATAAATGAGTCCTAACATAATGATTTGATATTACTAGAATAGGAGGGACGATGATGGAGAACCTATTAGAAGTCAACGATTTACAAATCACCTTCCATACTTATGCAGGTAAAGTGCAAGCGGTTCGCGGTGTGAACTTTGGCGTGAAAAAGGGGGAAGCCGTTGCGATTGTTGGGGAGTCCGGATGCGGCAAAAGTGTTACAGCGAAATCTATCATGAGATTATTGGAAACACCCCCGGCAGAGTATGGAAAAGGGTCGATAAACTTTGGCGGTAAAGACCTTCTTAAAATGAGTGAAAAGGAAATGCAGAGGATTCGCGGGAATGAAATCAGCATGATTTTCCAGGATCCGATGACTTCGCTCAATCCAACGACAAAAATCGGCAGCCAGATCATGGAAGGCATTTTAAAGCATAATAAAAACATGTCCCGCAATGATGCATACGAACGGGCGTTGGAAACACTGAAACTAGTAGGTATTCCACAGCCGGAAAAAAGAATGCAGCAATATCCGCATGAGTTTTCAGGTGGTATGCGCCAAAGGGCAATGATAGCGATGGCCCTTGCATGCGAACCGAAATTGCTGATTGCCGATGAACCTACAACTGCATTGGATGTAACGATACAAGCGCAAATATTGGAACTGATGAAAGATATCCAACGAAGAATGGATACTTCCATCATTTTAATCACTCATGATTTAGGTGTGGTTGCGGAAACTTGTGAACGGGTAGTCGTCATGTATGCAGGCAAGGTTGTGGAGACGGGTACGGTAGATGCTATATTTTCAAACCCGCAGCATCCTTATACAAGAGGTCTGCTTAAAACGGTGCCAAGGCTGGATATGGAAAAAACGGCTCCGTTGGTTCCGATTATCGGATCACCACCGGATTTATTGGATCCGCCAAAAGGATGCCCATTTTACCCAAGATGTGAATCAGCAATGAAAGTGTGCAAAGACCATGATCCGGAGCTTGAAGTAGTGGAAGAAGGTCAGACAGCCGCATGCTGGCTGCACCACCCGATGGCCAAGGCAGCGCAGGTACAAGCACCGACTAATGTATAAAGGAGGAGAACCAATGGTTTCACTGAAAAATAAGGCCTTAAAAGAAAAGACATACAACGAAAATTCTCCTCTTGTTGAAATAAAGAATCTGAAGAAGCATTTTCCTATCGGTTCTCAATCGCTGAAAGCGGTAGATGGTTTGGATCTCAAAATCTATCCAGGGGAAACTGTCGGTCTTGTTGGGGAAAGCGGTTGCGGTAAGTCGACTGCAGGTCGTACAATCACTCGATTATATGAACCGACAGATGGAGAAGTTCTTTTTCAGGGGAAAAATATTTTCGATTACAAACCCGGGGAAATGTCACATATCCGCCGTGAAATACAAATGATTTTCCAAGATCCTTACGCATCCTTGAACCCAAGGATGAAGGTGGAGGAATTGATTGGGGAACCACTTGCCATTCATGGGATATCAAAAGGTAAAGAGCGAAGAAAACGGGTGGAAGACCTGTTAAAGCTGGTTGGTTTAAGTCCGGAACATATCACTCGTTTTCCGCATGAATTCAGTGGCGGACAACGCCAGCGTATTGGAATTGCAAGGGCCTTGGCTTTAAATCCTAAATTCATCGTTTGTGATGAACCAATCTCTGCCTTGGATGTTTCGATACAGGCCCAAGTGGTCAACTTATTAAAAGAACTGCAAAAAGAAATGGGATTGACTTATTTATTCATCGCGCATGATTTATCGATGGTCAAGTATATTTCAGATCGTATTTTAGTCATGTACCTTGGAAGAATGATGGAACTTTCGGATAGTGATTCTTTAACGAAAGATCCGCTACACCCATACACACAGGCCTTGCTATCCGCAGTGCCGATACCAGACCCGACTATTAAACGGGAAAGGATCGTCCTTAAAGGCGATGTACCAAGTCCGATCAATCCGCCGAGCGGCTGTGTATTTCGGACGCGCTGCCCTAAGGCGATGGAGATATGCTCCAGTGCTGTACCTGAATGGAAAGAACAAAAACCAGGACATTTCGTTGCTTGTCATTTATATTGGTAAACAAAAAAAACCAGTTGCATTTGCGACTGGTCTTTTTTTACACATTTATGTAAAATATTTTTAGAATAGAAACGATTATCAAATTATTTATCAGCATGTCAAAATAAAAAACTAGGAATCTGAAAATAAAACATATAAAATGTAATTATATGTAAATATAAAATTCTGTTGAATGTTTCAATTTGTGAGAGAAGGAGGGACTGTTATTGTATTCCACGATAACTAGTGAGATCGTCGATCGTGTCATGATTGTTACTCTTAATCGTCCAGAGAGAATGAATGCTTTCAATGAAAAGATGTGTGAGGAGATGATTCGCGCTTTTAATGAAGCGGATGAAAATGATGAAGTAAGAGCCGTCATATTAACTGGCGCTGGGGATGCTTTTTGTGCTGGAATGGATTTGGAAAAAGGTGCAGAAACGTTTATGGATCACACTCCTTTGGTTGAATATCGCGATGCAGGAGGAATGTTGTCATTACGGATTTTTGAGATGAAGAAACCTATGATAGCTGCCATTAATGGAGCGGCAGTCGGGATTGGGATAACAATGACTTTGCCCATGGACATTAGAATTGCTTCAACAGATGCAAAGATGGGTTTTGTATTTGCAAGGCGGGGGATAACGATGGAGGCATGCAGCGGCTGGTTCTTGCCTAGACTTGTTGGAATGGGCAAAGCTTCCGAATGGATTTTTACCGGCAGGATGATTACGGCCAGTGAAGCATATGAGGGAAGGCTGGTAAACAAGATCGTCGAGCCAGAAGAATTGATGTCTGCAGCAATGGAGATTGCGACAGACATTGCGGAAAATACATCTTCTGTCTCTGTGACGCTATCCCGGCAGTTAATGTGGTCCATGCTCGGTGCGAACCATCCTGTTGAATCACACAAAATAGAATCGAAAATGATTCATTGGACCGGAAAACAAGCTGATGCACTAGAAGGAATCGAAGCTTTTCTCGAAAAAAGGAAAGCCGATTTCAAAATGAAAAGCAGCACGGATATGCCTCCGTTTTATCCGTGGGGAACGGATCGAACATATGAAGCGGATAAGAAATGAATGAATGGTAAAGTCGATATCGAGGGCTTCGGAAGTGCTTGATAATTTTTACTTTTCGGATAAATTAGGGTTTCTTTTCTTAGTGTGTTATACTAGGTTTACCATTTACTAAACTTGTTTCATGTTCCCTATTCCCTGTGAATAGGGTTTTTTTATGATTGTTTTTTTGATCAAAAAAAACAGACCCTACAAGTAGGGTCCGTTATATATTGTATTTAAAATTATGCTTTTTGAACGTTAGTAGCTTGGGGTCCACGTTGACCTTGCTCAACTTCAAAAGTAACTTCTTGACCTTCGTCTAATGATTTGAATCCTTCGCTTTGGATAGCTGAGAAATGTACGAATACATCGTCTCCGTTTTCGCGTTCGATGAAGCCAAATCCTTTTTCTGCGTTAAACCATTTTACTTTACCTTGTTCCATTGTTGTTGCCTCCTAGTGTGAATCCACACATTGTGTTACTACCCTTGCTCAATCATTAGACGAAAAGTTTTTCACTTATCAATCTTCCCGAACAAAAATAATTCTTTTTAAATATAACAGATAATGTCGGAATCTGCAAGCTAACAAGGAAAGATTATTAATGTATACAGAAAATGAACAATTCTTAATACCCTTTTTTGTAATCAAGTAAATTTGTTGAAGGTGTTTTACCATTTAGATAGTCCTTTAAATTCGGCATGAAAATATCCTGAATTAGCCTTTGGTCGTAAAATTCCGTATTTCCGGATGTGTGCGGCGTGATGATTACGTTGTTCAACTCCCATAAAGGGCTATTCTCAGGAAGTGGCTCCGTTTCAAACACATCAAGACCAGCACCTGCAATATCTTTGTCCTTAAGCGCTTGAATCAATTCGTTTTGAATGACCAGGTTTCCCCTTCCTATATTAATGAAAAATGCGGAGCGCTTCATTAACTTGAATTCGTTTTTACCGAACATATTCCTTGTTTCTGGGGTCAATGGTAATGTCACGACAATATAATCACACCTAGGAAGAAGATCAATCAATTGTTTTTGTGTGAACATCTCATCTACGAATTCTTCTGATTCACCGGAATGGCGCATCCCTAATACGGTCATGCCAAAAGCCTTGGCAATTTTTGCGGTTTCCTTTCCGATTTTCCCGACACCGATGATTCCGATGGTCTTTTCATGAATTTCCTGCTTCATATGTGCGTGATGCCAGGTCCTTGTCTGCTGTTGCTTAATATATGTATCTACTTTTCTTGTTAAGGCAAGCATTAACGCGAAAATTGTCTCTGAAATGGGATACGCATGAACGCCGTTTGCAGTTGTAATCTAAACATTCTTTTGTTCTAAATTTTCCAGGGGTAAAGCATTCACTCCTGCGCTCCATGTCTGGATCCATTTAACATCGCTTGCAGCAATCGATACAGACATTTCCGCTTTCCAGCCTGCGATGACTTCTGCATCGGCAATATGATCTCTCCATTTTTCCGGGGATCTCCCGGTGATAACAGTCCACTCGGGAATCAATTCTTGGATCTTCTGTAATAAGATTTCATTCAAATTTTGGCTTATTATGAGTTTTCTTTTTGTCATAATTATCCCCCTGGATATTTTTTCTGAATTATACGTAAGTTTCGACAATATTTCAATTGGGAAGGCGATTGCTTACCAATCTTGCTATAATACTAATAATCAATGGAATGGGGTGTAATCATGAACGTGAAAGAGATATATGGACAGCTGCCTGCCCTGGAATCAAAACGATTGATCATGAGGAAAGTCACCATGAATGATGCCGAAGACATGTTCGCTTATGCATCCAACAATGAAGTTTCCCGTTACGTCACATGGGAAGCCCATCGTTCCCTAAGTGATACAAAAGATTTTATCCGATTTATCCTTCAAAATTATGAGGATAAGAAAATCGCTCCATGGGGCATAGAACACAAGGAAAGCGGTAAGTTGATTGGTACCATTGATTTTGTTTCATGGCAGGTTGACCATCATAGTGCGGAAATAGGGTATGTGCTTGCACCAGAATATTGGGGGAGTGGCTTGATGACGGAGGCAGCCCAAAAGATAATCGCCTTTGGCTTCGAAAATATGAACCTAGTTCGAATACAAGCAAGGTGCTTCGTTGAAAATTCAGGTTCAGAGCGAGTCATGCAAAAGGCTGGTATGTCTTTTGAGGGAATCATAAGAAAAGGAATGCTCGTCAAGGGGAAGCATCAAGACCTAAAGCTATATTCCATTATAAAATGATGGCTGCGAAGTCAGCTGATTAAAGGGAAAGTAATAAGAAAAATATACATCGTTTGCGAAGCGTGAATTTCTGTTGTTGATTATGATGGATATGGGAAAGCCAGAAACAAACAATATGTGCAAATATTGAATCAAAAACTATACAAAACGTCTAATGTAAAAAGTCGTTTTGAAAAATATAATGAAACTATGAAATCGTGTTGAAATGGAGGGTTTATTTAATGACAGTTATCAATGAAGTAGAAACGTTGAAAAATTATATCGGTGGCAAATGGGTTGATTCCACAACTTCGAAACATGAACAAGTGCCTAACCCGGCAACAGGAGAAGCATTGGCAATCGTACCCCTTTCAACTAAGGAAGATGTAAACCAAGCGGTGGAGGTTGCTAAAAAGGCGTATAAAGAATGGAAAAAGGTCGCCGTTCCAAAAAGAGCTCGCTTCTTATTCCGTTACCAGCAATTACTGATTGAACACTGGGATGAGCTTGCAAAGCTGGTCACTATCGAAAACGGAAAAAGCTATACAGAAGCATATGGTGAGGTTCAGCGCGGGATTGAATGCGTGGAGTTCGCAGCAGGTGCCCCTACCTTGATGATGGGAAGTCAGCTTCCTGATATTTCCCCAGGCATTGAATCTGGCATGTATCGTTATCCAATGGGTGTCGTTGCCGGGATTACGCCGTTTAATTTCCCGATGATGGTGCCATGTTGGATGTTCCCGCTGGCAATAGCTTGTGGAAATACGTTTATCTTAAAACCTTCAGAACGGACACCGCTTTTGGCCAACCGTCTCGTGGAATTATTGACAGAAGCCGGTGTTCCGGATGGTGTTGTCAATATTGTCCATGGTGCCCACGATGTCGTGAATGGGATTTTGGAACATGAAGACATTAAAGCGGTATCATTTGTGGGATCCCAGCCTGTCGCAGAGTATGTATACAAAACGGCAGCTGCCAATAAAAAACGTGTCCAGGCTTTATCGGGTGCGAAAAATCATTCGATCGTCATGCCTGATGCAGATTTGGATAATGCCGTAACGAACATAACGAATGCAGCTTTCGGATCTGCAGGCGAGCGCTGCATGGCTGCATCAGTGGTTGTTGCGGTGGGAGAAGTGGGAGATACGCTCGTTGAGAAATTAAAGGCTGCAGCGGATAACATCAAGATTGGAAATGGAATGGATAAGGACGTTTTCCTGGGACCTGTAATCCGTGATACTCATAAAAAAAGAACAGAACAATATATTGAAATCGGGGAAAAAGAAGGAGCTGTCCTCCTTCGTGATGGCAGGAATGAAGGCGATCAGGAAAAAGGCTATTACGTTGGGCCGACATTATTTGATCATGTAAAAACAAACATGCAAATATGGAGTGATGAAATTTTTGCTCCTGTCTTATCCATAGTACGAGTTAATACTCTTGAAGAAGCAATTGAATTGACCAATCAATCCGAATTTGCCAATGGTGCCTGCCTCTATACGGATAGTGCAAAAGCCATCCGGGAATTTCGCGAAGAAATTGATGCAGGTATGCTTGGTATTAACCTTGGGGTACCCGCGCCAATGGCATTCTTTCCATTTTCCGGATATAAAAGTTCGTTTTATGGGGACCTTCATGCCAATGGGAAAGACGGCGTGGAATTTTACACGAGAAAGAAAATGTTAACGGCAAGATACTGATAGGAAAAAGGGGGTCGGCGCAATTTGTGGTCGGCCTTCCTTTATACATTATTTTAGGAGGAGTGTAGATTATGCAGGTTGAAAAACAGGGTCAGGATCTTAAAGCGATGGATGGTAAGTATGTGTGGCATCATATGAAAGGGGCTGAACCCACCCCTGGTGCAATGGTGATTAAAAACGGGCAAGGAGCATGGATTACGGATGTTGATGGGAATCGCTTCCTGGATGGGATGTCTGGTTTATGGTGTGTCAACGTCGGTTATGGCCGCACGGAACTGGCTGAAGCAGCTTACGAGCAGCTGAAGGAACTTCCATATGCCCCTTTAACGAATAGCCACATCCCGGCTATTAAGCTAGCGGAGAAATTAAATGAATGGCTTGGTGGGGATTATGTGATTTTCTTCTCTAACAGCGGTTCAGAAGCCAATGAGGCGGCCTTTAAAATTGCGCGGCAGTATCATCAGCAAAAGGGTGAACATGGACGCTATAAATTCATTTCGCGTTATCGCGGCTATCATGGCAATTCAATGGGAGCCCTGTCAGCTACCGGGCAGGCACAGCGAAAATATAAATACGAACCTCTCGCCCCAGGGTTTCTTCATGTATCACCGCCAGATTCTTACCGAAATCCAGAGGATGAAAGCGGTGAAAAAAGTGCAGCGGAAATTGAACGTACCATTACATGGGAGCTGAGCGAAACGGTGGCTGCGGTCATCATGGAACCAATCATCACCGGGGGCGGAATTTTGATGCCGCCCGATGGATATATGAAACGTGTCAAAGAAATTTGTGAGAAAAATGGTGTCCTTCTCATTTCGGATGAGGTCATTTGCGGGTTCGGTCGTACTGGTAAGAAATTCGGATTTATGAACTATGATGTAAAACCAGACATCGTAACAATGGCTAAAGGAATCACGAGCGCATATTTGCCATTATCAGCTACTGCCGTCAAACGTGAAATTTATGAAGCGTATATTGGCTCAGACGTTTATGACCGCTTTCGGCATGTAAATACATTTGGCGGCAATCCTGCTGCCTGTGCCGTCGCTTTGAAGAATATTGAAATATATGAAAATGAAAATCTAATAGAACGGTCCAAGGAGTTAGGGCTACGCTTTCTGCAAGAGTTTGAAGAAATCAAATCTCATCCCAATGTTGGGGATGTACGCGGGAAAGGTTTGTTGGTAGGCATTGAACTAGTGGAAGATAAACTGACAAAACAGCCGATCGAACTTTCCAAAATCAATAAAGTCATTGCTTCATGCAAAGAAAAGGGGCTGATCATAGGGAAAAATGGCGATACAGTAGCAGGTTTCAATAATATCCTGACTCTTGCTCCCCCGCTTAGTATAACTGAAGAGGATTTTGCATTCATCATAGCGACGGTAAAGCGAACGTTAGCTGAACTATGAAAATAAAATGAAAAAACAGAATATTCAATAATTTCATGCAGGTGCCTGTTGATACACATAACTTGCTTTTTAAATGAGGCTGATACGTCAGTTTTAGCGCCGTTCGGAACTTTGAACGGTGCTTTTGTCTATGATCAAGGAAGAATAAGAGGTAAAGGAATCAAATAGAAATTATAGGCGATATTTTGGAATCGTTTTCCTTGCTTAGTTATAGCGGATGTTCGAAAATGGAATGATAAGGAGTAGTGATAGAATATCTATATTATCCGGCAGAAGAGGTGAGGGACATGAATAATGAAGATATAACAAAAAAATTAACATTACATATCCCTGAAATTTTAGGGAGTGGGAATTTTTCAAAGTATGCTGTATTGGTACCGCTAATAGAGAAAGAAGATGGAATTCATGTTCTTTTCGAAGAGCGTTCACACAAACTGAGGAGGCAGCCGGGGGATATATGTTTTCCGGGCGGGAAAATAGACAAGCTGGATCATGATGAACAGGCTGCTGCCCTAAGGGAAACATATGAGGAACTTAATTTGCGAAAAGAAGATATCGAAAACGTCTTTCCAATCGATTATTTGGTATCTCCATTCGGGATGATTGTCTATCCTTATGCAGGATTTGTTCGTAACCATCAACGGATAATACCTAATCCAGCTGAGGTAGAAACCATTTTTACGGTCCCGCTTTCCTTTTTCATGGAAAAACCGCCAGAAATTTATCATGTGGAATATAAAGTGGAACCGCATGCAAACTTCCCCCATGATTTAGTCGTTGGCGGGGAGAATTATAAATGGCAGCCAAAACAGATGGAAGAGTATTTTTACTTATATAATGGTCGGGTAATCTGGGGAATGACAGCGAAAATCCTTACCCATTTTATTGAAATTCTTCGTTAGACCCTTCTAAAGCACCTTTTTTTTTCGGTCTATTTCTATTAAACTTTAATTATGGTAAAAGTTAGGTTTTTAATAGAAGCGGGGGGATGAGTGGATGAAGTATAGTTTTGAAGTACTTGAAAAAGAACGGGAAATGGCAATGGCTGCACTAGTCAACTTTAATGAAAACCGCGAATACTATGATGAAACCAAAGATCAGGAACTTAAGCTGGCATACTACAAAGATGGTTCCTTGGACCGGGAAGGATTGAAGGACCTACTTGTGGCAACCCATAAAAACCAGCTGAACTACTCACCGCATCGTCATGTTTACCCATGGGTGGACTTACAGGAAGATGGCCAGCTAAAAAGTCTGTATTCCGGTAAAGGGATGGATCCTGCACAAGTGATTGAGGAAGATATCCGTATACTGGAAGTGTTGTCAAGAGGTATTGAATCAACAAATTCGGAGAATATTCTCGTTAATTGTGAACATGTAGTACCTCAATCATGGTTCGATAAAAAAGAACCGATGAGGGGGGATTTGCATCATCTGTTCGCCTGTGAACCAACGTGTAATAGCAGCCGGAGTAACTATCCATACCATGATTTTGAGGATTATATCCCTGAAAGATCGGCTGCCGGTATAAAAGCGGGTTGCGGGAAATCAGACGAAAGTAAATTCGAGCCCGAATACGGAAAAGGGATCGTGGCGAGGGCAACTTTGTATTTTTTACTCAGATATGAGGGAATCATCGATAGCGGCAAAATCGACCTGGCACTGCTTTTGGAATGGCATCGGCTTTTTCCCGTCAGCACTTATGAAAAACATAGAAACCTCGCTATACATGAAATGCAGGGTAATCGTAACCCATATATAGATTTTCCCGAAATGGCAGAGAATTGGAATTAAAGTAGGGCATAAAAAAGAGGATTGAAGCTGCAGTTAAAGCTTCAATCCTCTTTTATTATGAATTATAAGAATTTAACGCAAACAGGGAAGGGAACTTGAACATCCTTTTGCAATAATGTTAATTTTCCGTCATGCTCATTCCGGGCATATAGTGTCAAGTTTCCTGATTGTTCATTAGAAGCGATCAGAAATTTTCCGCTAGGGTCCAATGAAAAATCACGCGGCCAATGTCCTTCGGTGGAAACCAGCTGCACGAATGCCAGTTTGCCTGTTTCTTGATTGATTTCGTAAACGGCAATACTATCATGTCCGCGGTTTGCGGCATATATGAATCGCCCGTCATCAGAAATATGAATGGCGCTTCCTTGGTTATTTTCCTTGAAATCTTCCGGGACGGTCCGTACCGTTTGCAATTCAGAAAAACTACCGGTTTGACTATCGAAGCTCAAAACAATCACTTCTGGTACAAGTTCTGCCATGACATAAGCAAATTTACCGTTTGGGTGGAAGGTCAGATGCCGTGGTCCGCTGCCGGGAGCAACAGATAAGCTGTTTACTTCTTCCAAAACCCCATTATGTATTTTATAGGTTATTACTTTATCTATTCCGAGGTCGACAACAGCAATGAACCTTTCATCCGGCGTGAAACCAGCGAAGTGAGTGTGTGCTTTTTCCTGACGTTCTTGATTCGGTCCATGCCCTTCATGTTGAACAGTTGATGATACAGGCAAAGGTGTCGCATCGTCATGAAGCGGATATGATTCAATCACGCCTTCTCCATAACTGGAAGTGACCAAAACCTGTTTCTTGCTGTCGACACTTATATGGCAGGAAGAGCCATTTGGTGTAAGTTGTTTGCCTAAGAAGGTAAGCTCACCTGAATCCTCATTAATCGAATAGGCTGAAACTCCACCGCTACCCGCTTCTTTTAAAATGGCGTAGAGATTCTTTTTGTCCTGGCTGATGGCGACATAAGTCGGATCGGTCAATTCTGCTGCAAGAACCGGTGTGCTGAGCTTTCCTTCTGCTGTATCTAAAGTAAATCGGTAAATACCTTCGCTGTTTCCTTTTGTGTAAGTGCCTATGTATCCAATGATGTTCTGTTGATCATGTTTTGCCATATTTATCTCCTCCAAGAAAGAATTGTGTTTATTTTTATTTTAACATAGATGATGCGCATATATCCTTTTCCCATTTTATGTTGAGTCGGAACCTTTTTCTTTTAGAATTTTTTTGGGTGATAAGAAAAAAACCCGCCTAGCGGGTTAATTTAAATCGACTGGCTTTGATGCTTCGATGGGTATATGCCTAAACTCAGAAACGGAAAATAAACCCTGATCCGTCAGTTTGATTTCAGGGATGACTGGTAGCGCCAAGAAGGCAAGTGTAAGAAAAGGGTTGAAATGCCTGTTAGCACCGAGTTTCAATAAGGCTTCATCGATGTGCTTCAATGAATGGACCACATCCATATAATTGCATTCACTCATCAATCCAGCTATTGGAAGGGGAAGGGAAGCTAGTATTTCCCCATTTTGGATTACAGTCAATCCACCCTGCATTTTTTTGATTTCCTTAGCTGCCAGAAGCATATCCTGGTCATTCGTTCCGGCAATGATCAAATTATGTGAATCATGAGCTACTGTCGTGGCAATGGCTCCTGATTTCAACCCGAGCCCTTTGACGATTCCCAGGCCCACTTGTTTGGTCATATGATGCCGTTCAATAACAGCAAGTTTTAGATGATCAACATGTTCGGAGAACTGAAATAGACCATCATGATTAATTGTGACCGGTTCAATCGAATGCTTTGTAATCAAGCTGTTTGGAGTTATCTCAATAATATTAGCAAACTCATTTTTAATAGGTATCGCGAAATCATCTCCGGTTATTTCATGAAATTGAACAGAGTGCTTCAACCCGTCGGTAATAACCTGTTTCTCATCAGCTGGATAGTTAAGCAATCGATTATTTTGTACCATAAGCTTTCCATCTTTGAAGACCGAATGGAGGATGACTGAATCAAGATCATCCAGTAGTAGGAAGTCTGCCTTGTATCCAGGTGCAATTGCACCATGTTCCTTTAATCCAAAGCATTCTGCTGCATTAATGGTCGCCATTTGAATGGCGGTAATTGGCGGGACACCTGTTTCTATGGAAAGTCGAACGTTGTGATCGATACTTCCTTCAGAAACTATATCATCTAGGTGCCGGTCATCGGTGACGAATAAACAACGGCGGGAGTTCTTCTCATTAATAACTGGAATCAGGTTAATTAAGTCTTTGGCGACGGTGCCTTCCCTGATCATAAGATACATTCCTTTACGCATTCTTTCTTTTGCCTCTTCCGCTGTAGTGCATTCATGATCTGTTTTAATGCCTGCACTTAGATAAACATCGAGCTGTTGTTCAGATAATCCAGCTGCATGACCATCGATGCTTTTGCCCAGTCTGTTTGCATCGTATATTTTTTGCAGCATATCCTCATCTGTATGTGAAACGGCAGGGAAATTCATTACTTCGGCTAATCCAAGCACTCTCGGGTTTTGATAAAAGGAAATTAAATCTTCACTTCTTAAGACAGCACCAGAATGTTCAAACTCCGTAGCAGGTACACAAGAGGGCATCATGAAGTAAAAATCAAAAGGAAGTTGATCGGATTGTTCAATCATATATTCCATGCCCTTCTTGCCAGAAACATTGGCAATTTCATGAGGATCTGCAACGATGCAGGTCACACCATGTAAAAGGAGGATTTTTGCAAGTTCATAAGGTCTGACCATCGATGATTCTATATGAACATGGCCATCAATGAAGGAAGGGCATACGAATTTTCCTGAAGCATCGATTTCCGAAGTACCCTCATAATGCCCAATTCCAGCAAAATAACCATCGGTGATCGCAATGTCGCCAGTATAGATATCACCATTGAATACATCTATGATTTGCCCGTTCTTAATGACGCAATCTGCAGGTGTTCTTCCTGATGCAACGTCAATTCTCCTTTTAAGCAAGTTTTTTTTCATATTCATAACCCCTTTGGCCATATATAACCGGTTAATATTTCACTTTTTCCGTATTGGTTTCCCATGTTCGGAATGGTAAATCGTGGTCATTAAAAGACAATTGTTTCATTTTAATTGTACGGTTTTCCATTGGCAAGGCAAGTTCTTGGTAGATAAAGTGATCATCAAAGCCAATAACTGCAGCGTCTTCTTTAGTGCATGCGTAATAAATGGCTTTTGGACGTGCCCAATAAATAGCACCGATGCACATGGGGCATGGCTCGCAGCTAGTGTAAACTTCACAATCTGTAAGCTGGAAGCTGTCGAGATTCCTGCATGCATCACGAATCGCCTGTACTTCGGCGTGCGCTGTAGGATCGTTGGCCGTTGTCACATTATTACATCCTCTGCCTACGACTTTGCCATCTTTTACGATAATAGCACCAAAAGGACCTCCGTTCTTCGCCAATACATTTTCATTTGCAAGTCGAACGGCCATTTCCATGAATTTTACATCCACTAAAAAACACCCCTTCATATATTAATAACCCAAAAGTGTTAATGTTACGTTTATTAACGTAAATATAATAAACAATATACCATATGTCTGGGGAAATGGAATATTATTTTCTGAAAATAAGGAAAATTCAGTTCGTATTAAAATATATGAACTGCAAACAAATTGGTTTAAAAGAATTTTTACAAATAGTAATAAAACTGATATTGTTAGAAGAAAATCATTGAGATTATGAAGGTGAAGTGCATGGGGTTTTTGGGAGTTCTTTTACCGATATTCGGTATTTTTGTTTTAGGGTTCATCGGTCAGAAAAAGTTTAATCTTGATACAAAATCGATTTCCACGATGGCATTATATTTAATGTCACCTTTTCTCGTGTTCCGGACTTTTTATTCCGCAGAATTTACGATTAATTATTTTTACCTGTTCTTATTCACGATAGTACTTTGCCTTTCTCTCATACTGGTAGTCTACATCATATCTTATTTTCGCAATTATACAGTCACTGAGACAAGCGGCATGATATTGGCATCTGCATTCATGAATAACGGAAATTACGGAACACCCGTCATTTTCCTGTTATTCGGAGCCGCAGGACTCGATTATGCAATCATCCTTATGGTGGGACAGCAGTTAGTGATGTGCACGATCGGCATTTATTTCGCAGCAAAGGGCAGCCCGGAAGGTAACGGAGTTCAAACAGCGATTAAAGCGGTATGTCGAATGCCAATTGTTTATGGAGCCATTGCCGGTATAATATTTCAGTTCGGTAACGTACCTTTAAGCAATTCGGTCATGGAAGCTATTAACCTTGTTGCAAATGCAGCGATCCCCACAATAATGATTACACTGGGAATGCAGCTGGCCAACATTTCCCTGAAAAAAATAGCCTATCGGAAGCTATCAGTTTCGCTGCTACTTAAACTTGCCGTGTCACCTGCCATTGCCTTCCTGCTATCTCTTGCCCTGCCAGTGGGTGATATGGTCAGGCATATCATGATCATCGTAGCTGCAATGCCAACGGCGGCCAACACTACGATGTATGCGCTCCAATTCAACACGGAGCCTGAATTCGTATCAAGTGCTACGTTCATAAGTACATCATTAAGCCTTATTACGCTTCCAATCATATTTTTCTTTGTATTATAGGAGATTATGATTCTAATTATGTGGGCAAACTTATTATATACAAGAAGCGGAAGCATCCTGGTAATTAAAAGAGGGATCCGGATGGATTACCTTTGACCTCGCGGTTAGTGAACGACTTGTGGACTTGGATTTAGGTGTCCAAACATTTTCATTTAAAATTAAAGGGCAAGCTTGTTAAACTGGCGTTTATTTTTTTAATGCCTGTATTTGATTGGAGGGGTTTTATGTTCCAGACTAAAATTAAACTGACTAATACTGGAAAGATTGATGCCATTTTAAAGGGAATCGTTCTGAAAACCTATGAAGAATCACTGGAAGAAAAACTCTTACTATGCATGGAGTGCGGTGATGTCGATTTTTATATCGCGTATTCAAATAATGAGGAACTTCAGGATGCGATAAATGAAAACTTTGAAATTGATGAATATGGCGAAATCGTGAAAATAGATGAACATCAGGAACTTATGGATGATTTATACGATTATTTCTTGATCATACATAAGGAAAGTGATTTGTTTGATTTTTTTTCAGCAGGTCCATATACCCACAATGGGAAAACCCGTGAATCGGATACGGATATGCTGGCGCCAAGGGGTTTATATTCAGCCCCATTTAAAGACGCGATAAAGGAATGATGAAAAAGACAGCGATAGCTGTCTTTTTGTATTTTTAAGAGCTTATTAAGCCTTCGGGAAATAAATGTATTTTTACAAAAAGAGGGAATTTTTTTATGGGATATCAGTTTAAATTTATCAGTTTTATGAAATATAGCAATAATATCATGAAATATAATATCATTTTAACAATTTAAAGTTTATATGGTAATTTTAAGAAATATTATATATAATAAAAATGTGAATATTGAATATATTATTTGAATTACTAGTTTAAAATAACAATAAAAATGGACTTTTCACAATGAATTATGAAATATTGGGAAATAATTTTTGCAGAAAGGATTATACATAAGATTTGTTTCGAGTTAAGAGAGTGATATATTACGCTTTTAGAATTCTGATTATTATAAATTTTCAGTTTTAGACAGGGGGCTAATTATGATAGTTTTTGACCGAGTGAACAAGTATTATGGCGATTTCCATGTATTGAAAGAAATTGACCTAACAATCAAAAAAGGGGAAGTGGTAGTGGTCATCGGACCTTCCGGATCAGGAAAAAGTACACTGCTCCGATGCATTAATCGTCTAGAGACCATTTCGCAAGGATCCCTTTCAATAAATGGGTTAAATGTAGCGGATAAAAAGACGGACATAAACAAACTCCGTCGGAATATCGGTATGGTTTTCCAGCATTTTCACTTGTATCCCCATAAAACCGTGCTTGAGAATATCATGCTTGCTCCAAGGAAAGTCCTGGGACAATCCGAAGAGGAAGCGAAAAAGATTGCACTGAAGTATTTGGACAAAGTGGGGATTGGAGATAAAGCAAATTCATTTCCTTCCCAGCTTTCAGGTGGACAGCAGCAACGGGTAGCTATTGCCAGAGGTTTGGCAATGGGACCGGAAATCATGCTTTTTGATGAACCTACCTCAGCCTTGGATCCGGAAATGATTGGCGAGGTACTGGATGTAATGAAAGCACTTGCCCATGAAGGAATGACGATGGTAGTGGTCACGCACGAAATGGGATTTGCCCGTGAAGTGGCGGATCGAATCGTATTCATGGACGAAGGCAGTGTTTTAGAAGAGGCAACACCGGCTGAGTTTTACGCCAATCCTCGTGAAGAGAGGGCTCGTTTATTCCTTAGCCGTATATTAAATCATTAAATAAAAAACAGGGGTGAATTACATGTTGAAGAAAAAGAAATGGTTAAAATTATCTTTGCTATCATTACTGGCTGTCATTTTATTAGCTGGATGCGGCGGGGGGAACGATTCAGACAAAGCTGAAGAGGGTGGAGGCAAAGACAAAGAAAAAGATGTTCTCGCACAAGTGAAGGAAAAGGATAAGATCGTTTTTGGGGTGAAAAATGATACAAGACTATTCGGTTTGAAGAATCCTAGTACTGGAGAGGTTGAAGGCTTTGATATTGATATTGCCAAAGCTCTTGCAGCAGAAATCCTTGGTGATGAGACTAAAGTTGAATTTAAAGAAGTGACTTCTAAAACCAGGATGGCCTTATTGAATAATGGTGATATCGATGCGATTGTAGCGACCATGACAATCACGGAAGATCGTAAAAAAGAAGTAGACTTCACAGATGTTTATTTCGACGCAGGACAATCTTTGTTAGTTAAAAAGGGCAGCGATATCAAGGGTATTGATAGTTTAAAAGGGAAAAAGGTATTGGCTGTCAAAGGCTCTACTTCTTCCATAAATATCCGTGAAAAAGCTCCTGAAGCACAAGTGCTTGAATTTGAAAACTATTCCGAAGCGTTCGCTGCACTTAAATCCGGACAAGGGGATGCATTGACAACGGATGATTCCATCCTTTATGGAATGGCAGATGAAGATCCGAGTTATGAGCTTGTTGGCGGTACATTTACGGAAGAACCTTATGGTATTGCCGTGAAAAAAGGAAATGCTGAATTTGTTGAAGAGTTGAATAAAGCCCTTAAGTCTCTTAAAGATTCAGGCAAGTACGATGAAATCCATGATAAATGGATTAAACATTAAACATTTTAGCAAATGGATATGGGAAGCTGACCTTAAATAACATTTGTCTGTGAGGATGAGCGTTTTGCTCATCCTTACTAGTTAAAGGAGTGTATGCCGTGCTTGATTTCTCCATTTTAACAGAGAATCTGGATATGTATTTATTAGGCTTTAAAAATACGATCATGTCGAGTTTGGTCGCGTTGATAGCGAGTTTGATTCTTGGGGTGCTAATTGCCATCATGCGGATTGCACCATTAAAGCCACTAAACTGGCTGGGTACCGCCTATGTTGAGTTCATTCGGAACATCCCGTTATTGATCATTACCTTTTTCTTCTTTCTCGGTCTTAAACTAAGCGGGCTATACGCAGGTACATTAGCCTTGACCATTTACACTTCATCTTTCATAGCTGAGGCAATTCGAGCAGGCATACTTTCTGTGCCAAAGGGTCAAATGGAAGCTGCCCGTTCATCAGGTCTGACTTATGGACAGGCAATGAGGCTCGTCATTCTGCCGCAGGCCGTTAAAATAGTCATTCCTCCTTTAGGAAACCAATTTATCAATCTAGTAAAGAATTCTTCCATTTTGGCCGTTGTTGCAGGACTCGATCTTATGTACCACGGGGACTTGATTTCTTCAAGGACATTTGTCGTGTTTGATGTGTACATTTTCGTGGCAGCGTTTTACTTAATTCTTACCATTCCTTTAAGTTTTGGCGTTGGTTATTTGGAAAAACGTCTGGCTAAGAGTAATTGAGGGAGGTATAAGATATGGATTTTGCAGGTGCCTATACACCAGATAATCTTAAGTTTTTATTAGAAGGATTTTGGGTAACGCTCCAGGTAGCTTTTATATCCATTATTCTAAGTTTCATTATTGGCGGTCTTGTAGGTATAATCCGATACGCAAAAGTGCCGGTGTTATCACAAATATTAGCTTTGATTGTAGAAACTGTACGTAATTTGCCTCTGTTATTAATCATATTTTTTACGTATTTTGCTTTGCCGGAGATACGGATTAAACTGGAAATCATTCCAGCAGCCATAGTTGCCTTGACAATTTTCGAGTCAGCCATGCTTTCTGAAGTCATTCGAAGTGGGCTAAAATCCATTGATAAAGGCCAAATGGAAGCTGCCCGTTCATCAGGTTTGAGCTATACACAGGCATTGATACATATTATTCTGCCCCAAGCGCTGCGCCGCATGGTTCCTCCTATTGTCAGCCAATTCATTTCTTTATTAAAGGACACCTCTTTAGCTGTTGTCATCTCTTTACCGGAGCTGACGCATCATGGTCAAATCATATATGGACAAAGTCAAAAGTATTTAATACCGATTTTGATCCTGGTGGCTCTCATGTATTTCATAGTTAACTATAGCCTTTCTTTGGTAGCCCAGAGACTTGAATTGAAACGAACCTAAAAAAACGACTCAGAAATGAGTCGTTTTCTATTTGTCTAGGAGATTCGGAAGTGTCTCACCCTCAACCTTGTTTTAAAACTTGTTTATACTCCATGATCCATACAGTCAGCGGAAAAGGAGCGGAGTTCTGAAATCGACTGGAATAATATTTTAAGAAGCAACCGTAGGCTGGACTCATTCTAAACGAGTTTAAGACTAGGTTATCTTTCATGATTTTATAACTGTAATCCTTAATGGATGGAAGAAATTTGCGGCACTCCTGCCGAATAACTGGCTAGCCGAGACCCCACAGGCGCTTGTGCCGAGGAGGCTTGGCAGACAGTCAGCGGAAAAGGAGCGGAGTTCTGAAATCGACTGGAATAATATTTTAAGAAGCAACCGTAGGCTGGACTCATCCCAAACAAGTTGAAACTAAGTTATCCTTCATGGTTCTATACTGTAATCCTTAATGGATTGAAGAGATATACGACACTCCTGCCGAAATACTGGCTAGCCGAGACCCCGGAGACGTTTACTTTGACGCGGCTTGGCAGATAGCCGTCGGAAAGGGAGCGGACCTCTGGAATCAACTCGAATATTACATGATGAATGAGTACACAAAAAATGAATCTTTTGCTTTTAATAACCGTATATATAAAGGAAGAAAGAAGGTGGAATATATGTCGGAAATTAAAAGAAGCAATAGCAAAGCGATTGTATCATTGATCATGGGGGTATTATCCCTGTTTATTCCAATCATCGGCATCATATTAGGTATTTTAGGGTTAATATTTGCATCGAAGAGTAAACAAGAAATGAACCTTACTGGTGAATCTGGAAATGGTTTAGTGACAGCTGGAAAAGTGTGCAGCATTATAGGAATAATCTTGAATGTTCTCATGATTTTGATTTTCATGGTGTTTTTTTATTTCGTAGTCAATACGGACATATCAACCTATTGAATGTAAGTATTAACTTGACAAACAAAGAAAAGTAATTTAAACCTATATAAAATGGAAATTCATGTTATAATTATTATAAATATCTAAATATTGTATGAAGGGATGATATTTTGACCATTCAAATCTTTGAGTACCCAGCCGTATTCTATTATGAAAAGCACCCGTTGATTATCGACTCTTTTTCCGTTCAAGTTTGTTTCCCGGATTTTAGGCGAGAAGGAATTATTTCTTCCGTTAGCGGTAGGAATCGGGTAGATGCCTTAGCTTGTGCTCAAGAACTGTTGGAATCCATGGTCGAACATTTTATACACGATAAAAAAACAATCCCGGATGCAAGCGAAATGGAAAAGGTGAATCTGGATCGGGGAATTAATATATGTGAGGCTGCACCCTTCAGAATTGAAATAGAAAATATCACATATGAAAAATAAAAAAACCTTGCCGGTTAAAGGACAAGGTTTTTATTTTGGATTACTTGAATTTGTAACCCGGAATGTCAGACCAGTACATACATATTATTTTTTTAGTAAGCTGAAGTCGATAGTGATAATAGTGCCACTTCATAAAATATAAAAAAACCATCATTACCTGTAAAAGGAATGATGGTTTTTAGTTTCACTAAAAAATTCGCCATTTAATTATTTTTTATTTTTGGGGAAAGGATATTGCGTTCTTTATAACGAATATGTATAGTATAGGTAACATAGGTAAAAAGTATCAATAGTTATATATTTTGGAGGTGTGTGTGTGAAATATTATATAGCATCAGACGAAAAAAATTTGAAGCAAGTAAAATCATTGATCAAGAAATTGACTTCAAAAGGATTTACTTGTGTGAATGACATGAATTTAATTACGAATGATGAGAAAAACCAAATAACGGACGACATTGGAGAATATGAAAAAAAGGGGATAGAGGAAGCCGATTTCATGCTAATCTTCCTAACCGCAGGAAAAGGTAATCTATATGAGCTTGGCTATGCTTTATCTTTAAATAAGAAAATAATTGTATATTCGCCTGAGAAAGACAATTATCATATTAATAAAAAATCAATATTTCATAATCTGCCCGAGGTAACAATCTGCAGCGGGACCTTTTATAAGCTGGTTAAATTGATACATACGCTTTCTCCGGAAGGATCTGAACAAGATTCACTGCATCTTAAATAAATGTCAAATGTAAAATTTTAAGGATACCCTCTAATAAAATTTCTTTTGAACGAATTGTTTAAAGTATTAAAAATGAGGGTAAAGACCATTAAAAAAGGGAGAGGACTGTTTTGGCCATTATTGATATCGACCAATTATTGTTAGCCACTGAAGCGATAGCAGAAGAGTCAGTTCCATTCCATCTAGATACATTTGACATCGATCAACTTTTAGATAATACGGATAATTGGAATTGGTAAAGAAAAGCATGCCCATAGAGGATATGCTTTTTTTAAAGAGAACATAGCCTGATTACCTGTACGAAAATAATACAAGAAACCAGGCAGGTGGAGATATTTTAACGATTGGATAAAGTTAAAACCTGCGTCCTTTTACGAATCCTAAAATCACAAACATCGAAATGGTGCCGATAACAAAAATTGCTTTAATGGAATTCACTAGAATTTCATCGTACATTTGTATTACCTCCTTGTATGTAATGACAGTGCGATTATGATTAGCTGTTGATGTATAAATTATAACATAAAGTCAATATCTGTTGGTGGAAAATTAAAGACGATATGGGGAATAATGTATAGGGTGTACAGTTAAAATATAAAAAAGATATCCTCTAATCAGTGGATATCAGTGAGAAAATTATTTAAGTCCTAGTGCTTTTTTTGTTTTTGGTCCGACGATTCCATCAGAAGTAAGTTTTTTGGACTTTTGGAATTTCTTTACGGCTGTTTCGGTGTTTTTTCCAAATGACCCATCTACTCCTTTAGTGCTGTATCCAAGTTTAGTTAATCTTTTTTGCAGTTCGATAACTTGGGGGCCACTGCTTCCTTTCTTCAGGGTAGCGTTTGTATTTACCGGAAGGCTCACAGATCCGCTCACTTTAAATCCATTCGTGGCAGCTATGTTGGCAAATGATTTATTCGAACTGGCAATCAATACTACAGTATTCATTCTCACCCTATCGTAAAGCCATTGTACATCATTGTTATACATACGAATACAACCGGCACTTATATATTTCCCGATGGTTGTAGAATCATTATTGCCGTGTATTGCGTACGTATTTCCTGGTGTATTCCTTGCATTGATCCCCAGCCATCTTTTACCTAGAGGGTTTTTTGGGTCTCCGCCTCTAATGTTGCCTTTATAATAGGGTCGATTCACAATCTTTGTCACTACTTTAAACTTTCCTTCAGGAGTGTAGGAGGCTTTCTTACCTGTCGCCACGATGAATACCCTCACCAATTTATCATTTTCGTAATAGGCAAGCTGATTATTGGCTTTATTGATGATAATCAGTTGTCTTGCTGCCGCACCTGAAGTATTACTGAACCCCAAAAAACTAAAGGCGAAAATCAAAATAAATACAATTAATTTTTTCATGTTTTTCCCCGTCCCTCATTTAAGCAACCTACATTTACACATATACTATCCTATGCATGAAGTGAGGCTAAAGTGACAATTTTTTTAAAAAAGGGTAGACTAATTAACTATGGGAAAAGTCAAACTTAGATCCAATTTCACTTTTATGCATATCAAAAGAATGATGGGCACTATTTTTGGCCATATTACATACATTATTGAAGTGAAAGCGGAGGTGGGTAAGATTTGTCACGCCTAAAGGTGGAGGACTATCTAGAACAAGGCATCCATGGTCCAAAAGAAATCAAGGCTGGTGAACGAAGGGAGTTTCTGGGCACATTACGGGAACGCGTAGTCATCGTCCTAAAAAGAAGCCAAGTCTTTGAAACGAATGTATACCCGGAGATAGAGCAAATGATGAAGCAGTATCCCCATTCAAAGTTGTTTTTAAATGGGCAGATGGACTATCAATATCTAGGAAAATATATTAAATTGGCAATGAGTCATGATATTCCTTACAAAATCGTCCTAAACAAAGATCATAACTCCGATTTGGGTCTGGTGTTAGCGGAAAGTAACGCCATAAACAAAGAAGAAATTTATATAGAGAAGCAAATTCATGCCCAGCAAGTCATCAAAAAGAAAAGCTTCACAGCCTTTTTTAAACGCTGTGTTAAAAAATTATTAAAAAAACGTTGATGTAACTATCAACGTTTTTAGTTTGTCTACAAAAAAAGGGGGGGAATGGACTATTCCGGACCATGATAGTAAGACTAGGTTTTCCATAATGGTTTTTAGTGATTTATGAAATGGAATGGAACTTTTTTTGAAAGAAAAAACACCCCGTAAATGTTAGTTTGGTGTCTAACATTTACGGGGCAGTTCAATTCTCTTACTTAAGAGTTGGTCTACAGTCTGAAACGAGTGCTTTTTGTTTTTATTTTTAATCGTTCTTTTAATTAAGTGTGTATACAACTTTTCCTGTTTATGTAACCCTATTCCGTAACCTGTAAAACTTCCTGAAATTCCCTATAATCGTTTTTACTACGGAATAGGTAGGGATAGCGATTAAAATGCCAATGAATCCGTATATTGATCCAGCAGCAAGCAGCAATAGGATAATGGTAAGCGGGTGAATGTTAAGCCGTTTACCCATTATATTCGGTGTAACCAAGTGCCCTTCGACCTGTTGAACGACAGTAAGGACAATGAGTACTTTCACTGCCAGCCCAATGTCTTGCTGCAAGGCAATGAAAAGGGCGGGGATGATGCTTATTAATGGACCAAGGAATGGTACAACGGTAAAAATCATGGCGAATAAGGCTAATACGAGTGCATAATCGAGACCGATAATAAGGTAGCCAACATACATCAAAGTCCCTATGACAATTGATATGATGAATTGACCGATAATATAAGTTGAGAGGGCTTTATCGACGTCTTTTAAAATTGTGTTCCCCTCTGATTCTACATCGTTCGGTATGTATTTTAATAGAAATGGTCGTAATTTATCTCCATCCTTCAAGAAATAGAATAAGATGAATGGTGTAATGACCAATACTGTTAATACACTAGTGACCGTGGATAAAATGGTATTGACATTCACGATGAGTTTTTCCGAATAATCTTTCAAATGTGTGACCGCTTTTTCTTTCAACTCTTCCATATTTACCATGCCAAAATCATTTTTTTCAATCATGACTTCAGATTCTTTAGAGAATTCCTTGACTTTGCTGGGGAGGTTTTCAGATAACTTTTGAAATTGGTCAACGATTACAGGACTGCCAAAGTAACCTACCATCCCAATCATACTAAATATAATCAAAAACACGGTAAAGATGCTAGCTGACCTCGGGATAAATTCAGTTAACAAGTTAACGACCGGCCGTAATATATAGTATAAAAGCCCAGCCGCAATAATAGGAAAAAACATGGCAGCAATGATTTTTTGCAGCGGCAGCAGAACATAATCAATCTTACCCAGTAAAAAAATAATCAAAATGATCAAAATTATCGCGCAAGCATATTTGAAAAACGGTTTATTGATCCACAAGACAATCCCCCCTAATTCCATCTCTTACTTGATTCCCTGATTTAGCTTAATGTTAAACTAAATAACTTGTTCTAATTGTTTGGTGTAAAATGATCATTCAACTTTTTTCGATATGGCTGACCAGAATTAAATGGGAATACAGTCTGTTAATATAGCGGCAAGCAAACAAAAACAAGAATTTCACTGAAATAAGAAAGTCAACTTTTAAAAATATTTGGTCACTTTGATTTTTACCTGTCCTCACGTTCATAAGTCGATAAGCCCAATAAATGCATTTCCTAGACTACTGCGGTTAAGTTTAAGCAATGCGCAAAACTGCACCAGCTAGAAATCCTGCTGGGATGATAAATCGTAAAAAGTTCCCAAAAAGATATCGATCCGGAAGATATCCGAAAGTTTTTTAAGAGCAGCCGCCGGTTAGGCCAAAACAAAAAAGGCATCACCAAGGTAAATTCCGGTTATGGAAGTTTACTTGATCATGCCTTTTTATAAAGGTTATTAAATTAGGATATTTTACTTAATGTGTTCGTTGCGCCTTGTTTCTGTTCTCTTTGCATTTTTTTGATGTCCAGACGCAACCAGATGGAAATGGCGAATGCTATCGCAATTAATACTGCGAAAACATAGAATACCGGGATATAACTGTTCGTACTTTCCCTGATTGCGGTAACTAACATAGGTCCGCAAACTCCGCCTAGAGACCATGTAGTTAAAAGGTAACCGTGGATGGCCCCAATTTCCTTAGTTCCAAATAAATCCCCGGCAAACGCAGGGAGATTTGAAAATCCTCCTCCGTAACAACTCACGACCAGCAAGATGAGTCCTTGGAACAATAGTGTATTTGTAGTGGTAGGAAGTAAAAGGAACGCTCCGATTTGAATGATGAAGAAAATGACGAAAACATTTGGACGTCCAATATAATCAGATGCTGCTGCCCAGCCAAGTCTTCCTCCGCCATTAAAGATTCCCATAATACCAACTAATGTTGCTGCACCTGCTACAGACAGCCCGACAACGTCTTGAGCCATAGGTGAAGCTACCGAAATCATCATGATCCCTGCACTTGTATTTATCAGTTTCATGGACCATAACATCCAGAAGTGTTTAGTTTTAACCGCTTCTTTTGCAGTTAATTGCCTTAGGTCTTTCTTCAGTTCTTTCTTACCGGACTCAATATCTTTCTTCATTCCTTCAGGTAGCCAGTTGGCTTTTGGAGGTGCAATATAGGATGCCCCTAAGAACATCAGTATGAAATAGCCTGCGCCTAAAATATAATATGTAGTATAAATGCCAACGGATTCCATAAGGCTTGCAGCGACTGGGGCTGTAATGAGAGCTCCGGCACCGAAACCTAATACTGCCATTCCTGTTGCCAATCCCCTGCGATCTGGGAACCATTTGACTAAAGTGGATACTGGTGAAATGTACCCAATCCCCATACCAAGTCCACTTAACACCCCATATGTCAATAGGTAAAGCGGAAGTGAATCGACCATTACTGCTAAACCGGAACCGGCTTGTCCTAATCCGAATAATACGGCAGCGACCATAGCTGACTTCCTTGGACCATTTTTTTCTACGAATTTGCCAAAGAAGGCAGCAGAAGTTCCTGCAAGCGCCATCATTATTGTGAATGCTAACGTAACTTCAGTTTCTGACCACCCCATGGTCTCGACTAATGGTTTTTTGTAAACGCTATATGCGTATGCACCGCCAATGGATAGGTGAATGGCGATAGCGGATAAAGCGATTAACCATCTGTTTTTTGTCATGTTGTTACCCCTTTTCGTTAAAGAATAAGAAAGTTGCATGCATTTTATCTATAATATATCGTTTTGCATGCATTTTATCTATCTCGTGGGATAAGTATATAAGAATATTATTTAGTAGTAAACTGCTAAATTGAAATTCATGTAAAATTTTCCTCGGTGTTTAGAGTTGGGAAAAAACACTTTATGGATTCGAATTAAAAATGTTATTTATTCTAAGGCTTTTAATATACATATAAGGTTTGCAGGTATTGCTTTGGTGCATTATTCACGAAGTCTTTTCATTTATCGATTTTCCTGGTTACAAAAAGGGAAACGATTGAATTTACTCTTAAGGTGCGATGAACCAGATTTATTCTCATTGGCTTTATAGTGATTAGTTTGATAAAATTAATCTAATATTCAAGACATATTAGCGTACCACTCGGAATTGATATTTTTAGTGGTTTCAGGAATAATTGATTCTTTTTTCAGGTATCATAGTCTGGAAATCAAAGAAAAACCAATTTATTTTAAAAAATTCCGAAAATTTCGTCTTAAAGGCTTGAACTATGATTCCTTATAGGAGTAAACTAATGAAAGATAGATTTTATGGAAGTGAAATCTTGTAAATTTAATCAACAAGGGGTTTTGGTAATGAAGGAACATGACATGCAAATCACGCTTAGTACAACAAAGAAAGAAAAACCACAAGCGGACCAGCTTGAGTTCGGTAAGCAGTTTACCGATCATATGTTTATTATGGATTACACACAAGGGCAAGGGTGGCATGATCCAAGAATTGTTCCTTATCAACCGCTCTCATTGGAGCCGTCAGCTATGATTTTTCACTATGGTCAATCCGTTTTTGAAGGATTGAAGGCATATGCAACACCTGAGGATGAAATTATCTTATTCCGTCCGGAAAAGAATTTCCAACGCTTAAATAGTTCGAATAGCCGATTATGCATACCGGATGTCGACGTTGATTTCGCGTTGAAGGCCTTAAAGACTTTAATTAGCGTTGATAAGGATTGGGTTCCCCAGGCAGAAGGGACATCATTATATATCAGGCCATTCATTATAGCTACTGAGCCTTATCTTGGAGTATCTCCATCGAATAAGTATCAGTTCATCATCATCATGTCACCAGTGGGATCGTATTATAAAGAAGGCATCCATCCAGTTAAAATTGCAGTGGAGTCAGCTTTTACACGTGCAGTTAATGGAGGTACAGGTGAAGCCAAAACGGGCGGTAATTATGCATCGAGCTTAAAAGCCCAGGAAGTATCCGAAAAGATGGGTTATGCTCAAGTTCTTTGGTTAGACGGAGTGGAGAAAAAATATATCGAAGAAGTTGGAAGCATGAATGTTTTCTTCAAAATTAATGGTGAAATCATCACCCCTGCTTTAAATGGAAGCATCCTTCCGGGTATTACTCGTGATTCCATTATAGAATTGCTGAAACATTGGGGTCTTCCCGTGTCGGAAAGACGCATCTCGATGGAGGAAGTCCATGTAGCCTATAAATTGGGTCACTTGGAAGAGGCCTTTGGAACGGGAACAGCCGCGGTCATATCACCAATTGGTGAATTTTTGTGGAATGGTGAAGAAATGATTGTTCAAAGCGGAGAAACGGGCGAACTTTCCAGAAAGCTTTATGATACACTGACAGGTGTCCAAACAGGTAAAGTCGCAGACGAGTTGAGCTGGACTACGAAAGTTGAAGAAAAAGTGACTCAATGATACTTAAAAAAACCTTCTTTGAAGGTTTTTTTTTTGCTTTCAGATAATCATTTTGTGCCTTATGGCAACTGCGACGGCCTCGGTCCGGTGATTCACTCCCAATTTCCTGATAGCAGAAGAAATATGATCTCTGACAGTAAATTCACTAACGCCCATTTTTGGTGCCATTTGCTTTAATCCCATCCCATTGGCTAAATATTGAAGGACCTCCACTTCACGTTTGCTTAGAAGGTAGGTGGGAGGGGTGGAATCGAATGTTGAACTGACAGCCAGTTTCAAATAATGGGAAAGCTTCATTAAATCATTCTTGGTAACGGGCTCGTTGGCGTGAATGGGGTCAACCAACACTATACCGATGGCCAAGTCATTCACAATTATCGGAATGATTGCCAATGAAGAAATGGAAAATCTTTTAACGTATTTTGCAGGGATGGAGGATTTAGCATGCTGAATGGTTAAGTATATGGGCTTGTTATGGATGACTGCTTGGTGGATCGGGTATATATCATGAATATTTTCTCTAACATTATGTAATGAAAAAGTATCTTCACTTGTACATGCACAAATTCCTTCACCCATTCCTGTTAAACTTGAGTAACTGAATAAAGATGCTCGTTGAAATGAAAAAAAATCCACACAGCCCTTTACGATCATTTGTGATTTATTTGCCGTATCTTTTTGGTGGGAAATCTTTTTTACATGATTCATCAGAGTTTCCTCAAGCATTCGACTTAATTCCTCCCTACATTTTCAGTACTAGGATAAATACTACTAATATCTTACAATATAAAGAAAACTCTTACAAATTTAAAAATCCTTAGAGATTCAAAAGTTTAAAGTTCATTTCAAGGAGGCATTACCATGAAAAGAAAGAGTTTAACGACCACAAGCAGGAGTTTTAGAGAAGATACCCTACCATTTAAACTTTACCAAAAGGCAAAGAAATTCGGTATATGGAATCCTCGAGACATTGATTTCAGCCAGGATAAAGAAGATTGGAAGTCATTTACTGACATTGAAAGGGAAGTGTTATTACGGATCATTTCCCTTTTTCAGGGCGGGGAAGAAGCTGTGACTTTGGATTTGCTGCCGCTCATAATGACGATAGCCAAAGAAGGCCGGATCGAAGAAGAAATGTACTTAACGACATTTCTGTTCGAGGAAGCGAAGCATATGGAGTTCTTTCGCTATACATTAGATCAAATTGGTGAAACGGGTGATTTGACGGTGTATCACTCAGACACTTATAAATCGATTTTTTATGAAATATTGCCTGAAACGATGGAGAAACTTTTAACCGATCAATCACCAGAAGCCTTGGCAGAAGCAGCCACTGTTTATAATATGTTTACCGAAGGCGTTCTTGCAGAAACTGGATATTTCGGGTTCTATCAGACTCTTGAAGCTAATAAAATGATGCCTGGTTTATTAAAAGGTGTGGGTTTATTGAAGAAGGATGAATCACGCCATATTGCATATGGAACTTTCCTGCTGCAGCGAATCATTAGTGAACATCCACATATCTTTAAACAGGTTGAAAAGAGGATGGAGGAGCTTTCACCACTGGCCATCACGTTAAATACGGAGGGATATGATCGGTTAGGAAATCCTTTTGGTAATGACCAACAAGCTGTATTGAATTTTACCCTGAAACAATTATCAGTGCGGATGGAGATATTAGCCAGGGCAAAAGGGAAAGGGATTGAAGAAATCTATCAAAGTAATGAAATTGAATATGGGGTTTTGTAATGCCGAAATAAGATACAAGCATAATGTGAGTTTACATTCGTTAATGGATGGCCGTCAGGAACTTGAATGCAGCGTATGAAGGAGCTTAAACTCCGAATATTGACTATTAAATCCGAGGTGAAACGATATGAAGGTAAATGCTCATTCGAATTTTTGGTTAAGGTCTTCGGTTTACAGTGGCACTAACACTCGTTCACTCATACCGGGCCTATTCAATGGTCTCGGGGCAAGAAGGATTCTGCTCGTGAGTGATGCTGGCTTGGAAAATGCAGGCGTCGTTAAAAAAGTTGCCGAAACTTTTGAGCAGCAGAAATTGGGTGCCAAAGCTGAAATAGTTGGACAGTTTCTGGGTGTAACACAAGACGCGGCGAGTAAATGTGTAAACGAAGCATTGAAATATGCACGCGAAGTTCATGCCGATGCCATCCTTGCCATTGGTGGAGGGAGCGTCATCGATACCTCAAAAGCATTGAAATACGGATTATATAAAGGAATTACGGATATAAATGATTCAATACCAAGCGGTTTTCTATATGAGGGTTTTCCAAAAGCACAATCCATGAATATCCCGCATATTTCCGTAGCCACAACAGCAGGAACCGGTTCTGAAGTGTCCCCGATCGCAGTCATATATAATGAACATAAAAAAGTCAAAATGAATATTTACAATGTTTTTTTAAGTTCGGATGTTGCGATTCTTGATCCCGAGTTAACAGTCGGACTGCCGTCTGACATTACGGCGTTTACTGGTGCCGATGCATTGACACATGCAATTGAAGCGATCATTTCACCTGCTGCGACATCAATAACCGATGCATATGCATATCAGGCCATTCGAGTTATTGAAAGAAATTTACCGAGGGCCGTAAAAGATGGAACGAATATTGAGGCTAGAATGGAAATGCTGCATGGAAGCATGATGGGAATCACTGCATTTTGTAGTGCATTGAATGCGATTCCGGTTCATAATTTTGCCCACGCATATGGGGCGTTATTCCGTATTCCGCATGGACTGGCAAATGCCGTATTATTACCGGTCGTCATGGAATCAATCCCGGATTTATATCTTCAAAAGGCCCATTTGATAGCTGAAGCCTTTAGTGTGAAAATACAGGATGAAGATTCAAAAAGGATCTTAGCGAAAGTGGTAGAAAAGCTACGTGTGTTCCTATCTGATCTTGGTCTGGCTTCAGACTTCAGCGCCTATGAAATTAACCAGTCGGATATGGAAAGAATTCTGAAAGCAGTAATGACCGATCCAGCTGCCGCTAATTATCCAATGTCGGAGGAATTAATAATGTCAGTTGTTTCAAGAGTTTCACCCGTGAAAATTAACTGATACTAAAAAAGCCAGCCCGTAAAGGTTGGCTTTTATTGCGTTGTAACGTGTTAAGCCCCAAAATTTTTCATTCAAACAGTTCATTTCGTTATCTGATGTCTAAGAACAACAGTGATAGACTCTGGTTAATGTTTTTTTCCTAAGTTTTCCTGTGCCATCTTTATAAGTTCCTTGACCATGCCTCCGCCTAACTTTCCCCCTATTTTTCCATTCTGCTTGGATGTCAGTTCACCGTTATAGTCTTTTTTCAACGGTACGCCAATTTCTTTTGCTACTTCAAACTTTGCCTCTTCGGGATTCTTTGTACCAGCGATTTTGGCTTTTAAATCATCAAGGCCTTGTCGCGCTTCAGATACTAATATTTTCCTTCTCCTTGCCATTCAGCAACACTCCTCCTATTTTTTTCTTAGGTTATCCTAATGAAATGAAAATGATAAACCTGATTTGCAATTCGAAGAAGTTTTAGTTTATTTAAAGCGGGTAACATATAATAAAACGATTTAAGGAGAAAAATGATGCTGACTGCGAATTCAAGCTTGTTAACAAAAGAAGATATGACAAATCCCGATCGAGTGCCACAATGGCTGATCAAGGAATATCAAACATTCCATGAAACAGTGACCGATAAAACCTTTCCTTGTTATTTTGGTATGAAAGCTGAAAATAAAGGGGAACTTCGTTATGCTTATATCACACAGGAAGATTGGTCCAATCTCCCAAAAGCAGTGGAAAGCTTTCTTGATTTATTTCAAGAACCACCATATATAAGGCATGGCCTTTTCGTTTTTATGGAGCCTGAATCGATAGAGGGTGATATAGAATTTTACCGTAAAAGGTTTTGGGAGATCCTGCAATACCTGCATCAAGCGGATGTAAAACCTTGGCCAATTGAAAAGCCGAAAGATCCGGATCATTATTTATGGGACTATCATTTTGCCGGGGAACCAATCTTTGTCTTTGGTAATGCACCTGCTTATAAACAGCGTAAAACTCGCGATTTAGGAAATAGCCTCGTCCTTGGTTTCCAGCCCCGGATGATCTTTGAAGGCTTGGAAGGAACGGAAAAAGGCGGAATCATGTCGCGTGAAAAGGTCCGGGAACGAGTGGAGAAATGGGATAATCTCCCGAAGCATCCTGATATCAGTCACTTTGGTGATGTAAATCATAATGAATGGAAACAATTTTTCATAGGGGATGATATAGAACCGATAAAAGGTAAGTGTCCCTTCCATCATAAACAATTAACGTAACCGTGAGCAATTTGCTCACGGTTTATTTGCGTTTGAAAATAAAAAACATAATCCTTGCCTTATTGGATTTTCAGTTTTATAATGTGAAAGTAGCAATTGCAGTTAATTCGAGATATATGGATTAAATGCTATTTTTATAGAACATACAAAATTAACAATTGGGGGAACGAAAATGTCTAAAGTATTGTTTGTTAAATCAAATGACCGCCCAGCGGATCAAGCTATCAGTGTCAAAATGTATGAAACGTTTTTGAACGCATATAAGGAAGCAAATAGTAGCGATGAAATAACTGAATTGGATTTATTTGAACTGAACTTGCCTTACTACGGAAACACTGCAATCACTGCCTTATATAAACGCAACCAAGGCTTTGAATTGACTGAAGAAGAAGTGGAAATTGCTGATATCGTGCAACAATACTTGAATCAATTCCTTGCTGCCGATAAAGTAGTATTTGCCTTCCCGCTATGGAACGCAACGGTTCCGGCACCATTGGTAACTTATATTTCTTATCTTGCCCAAGCGGGAACTACATTCAAATATACAGCTGAAGGCCCAGTTGGTTTAGCTGGAGATAAAAAAGTGGCTTTACTTAATGCACGCGGATCCGATTATGCATTGCCTGGAATGGAAGCTGGCGAAATGGCTGAGAAATACGTAACGATGAATTTAAACTTATGGGGCATTAAAAACCCAGAAACAGTCGTAATCGAGGGACATAATCAATACCCAGATCGCTCACAGGATATCGTTGCAGAAGGATTGGCGAAAGTTGCTGAAACTGCAGCAAAATTCTAATTTTAAAAAAGGTAAACCAGTATGTATTTTTAGCATACTGGTTTTTCTATGCAGATTTTTCTGAAAGTCGATTATAATAAAGGGTAAGCTATAAGCATGAAAGGAAGTGCAGACGGTATGCAAACGTTTAAATCACGTGACGAAATAAAGATAGAAGAAACTTGGAATTTAAAGGATATTTACGAAGATCAGGCTAATTGGGAAAAAGATTATCAAGAAGTCCTGAAGATGACAGAAAAATTAAAAACTTATGATGGCCATATTCAGTCAGCTCAAGATTTATTCGAGTATTTACGGTTAAGTGAGGAAGTTGGGTACATTTATAACAAATTATATGTATTTGCCATGCTTCAAGCCGATTTGGATACACGGGTCACCTCATCACAAGCATTGCTGGATCGAGCTGGTAAGTTAGGGCAGAAAATAAGTAATGCTTCTGCATTCTTCATGCCGTTTCTTCTAAGCTTGGAAGAACAAACATTAAAAGGGTACATAAATGAAGTCGAGGGTTTGAAATATTTTGAAGAGGATCTACTGGATTCCTTCCGCTATAAAGCTCATGTATTAACGAAAGAACAAGAAGAGGTGCTTTCCCAAATAGGCGAAGCCTTTTCAGCTCCACAAAAAACGTTCGGAATGATCAACAATGCGGATATAAAATTTGGGGAAGTTACGAATGAAGACGGCGAGAGAGTAGAGCTGACGCGAGGAATGTATTCCAAATTGATTGAAGATGATGATCGGGATAAAAGAAAAGAGGCTTATTTCGCATATTATCAGCCATATGTACAATTGAAGAATACAATCGCTTCCACACTTGCCACGGCAATCAAAAATAATGTGAATCTTTCAAAGTTGAGAAATTATCCATCTGCCTTGGAAAAATCATTATTTGGTGATCAAGTTCCAAAAGAGGTTTATGATAATTTAATTATGTCTACTAAGCAAAATATCGGACCCATGCATAAATACATTCATTTAAGAAAAAAATTGCTGGGTGTAGAAGAATTGCGTGCTTATGATTTAAGTGTACCATTAGTCGAAGGGGCTAAAGAGGAGATTTCTTACGATGATGGTTTTTCTTTGATGGTGGAGGCACTAAAGCCACTTGGTGAAGAATATATCACAATCCTTAAAACCTTTAAGGATAACAGGTATATCGACGTCAGGGAAACACCTGGAAAACGTTCAGGTGCTTACAATTTAGGACTTTATGGTGTTCACCCTTTCATCTTATTAAATCACCGTGATGATTTAGACAGTGTATTTACACTTGCACATGAATCTGGACATGGCATGCATTCATACTATAGTTCAAAATACCAACCGCAAATAAGTGCTGGGTATTCCATTTTTGTCGCTGAAGTTGCTTCCACTGTGAATGAAATCCTTTTGATTCGCCATTTAATTAAGACAACAAAAGACGTACAAAAGAAAAAACATTTACTTAACCATTTCATAGATAGTTTTAAAGGAACATTCTTCACACAAGTGATGTTTGCGGAGTTCGAAAAGATTGTACATGAAAAAGCTGAAAATGAAGAACCTCTAAATGCCGAGGTTTTTAATACAGCCTATGAATCGATATTTCGTGCATATAATGGAGATGAAATAAGTTTCGATGAAGAAGTGAAGTATGGCTGGTCACGCATCCCACACTTTTATCGTCCGTTTTATGTCTATAAATATGCTACTGGTTACGTTTCAGCCATTACGATCGCTGATAAGATCCTTTCTGGGGACAAAAAAACACTTGAAAGTTATTTGACTTTCTTGAAAAGCGGGAGTTCCGATTTCCCATTGGAGCTGCTTAAGAAAACAGGCGTAGATTTAACGAAACCTGATCCGATCGAAAATGCAATGAAGATTTTCAGTGATCTCGTCGACCAATTCAGTGAGTTGACAGAAGGCTAATCTAAACCATTTCTTCCAAAAGAGCCCATGGTAGGATGTTATAAAAAATGCTATAGTTAAAACATTGGCGTATGAAAGGCCCAATCAATAGATTGGGCCTTATTTTATATGCAAAAGAAACAGGTAATTCGCGAAAAAAGTCATGATGACAGCGTTATTTTCAACATCGGAGCCTAGCCAATGGGCCAGTTTCTTTGTACTACAATGGCATATTTTGTGAGGAAAGTGGAAAATGAATTCGACAGTTAATTATATAAAAGAATGGCAGCAGGCACTTCAACTTGAAATCCTGCATTTGAAAAAATATGGCAGCACAAAATACTTGGTTTCGAACGGGCATCTGCTTACAAGCGACGGTTCCTTCAACTATTATTTTGAAACAGGTTCATCGGTAAAAATCCCTGTCGGTTCCCTCGTTCGACTTGAATGGGGAGGGATTAAACAGGATGGAAGGATCCTCTCATCGGAAGGGAAAAGTATAATCATTGTTTTTGATCGCTCGTTAGGCGATATCATCGGTGAAGCCTTTTTATTCCATGATCCCTGGGAATTGCTGGAGCAATTGATCATCCGCTTGGATGAAATCAAGAGAAGTAAAAGGAAAAGGCTTCGAATCAAGCGCCTGATGGATCCGTCCATGCCTCAAAAACATCCTTTAACTGAGAAACAAAGCAGTGTGAAAGAATTATATGCCCGCTCGAAGTTCAATCCTGTCACTTATGTTTGGGGACCGCCTGGAACAGGAAAAACCTATACTTTGGCTCGTACAGTAGCCAATCATTATTTACAAGCTAAAAAAGTTCTAGTTTTGTCCCATAGCAACCAGGCTGTCGATGTTTTGATGGCTGAAATTTCATCATTCATTAAAAAGAAAGATCGTTTCAAAGAAGGCGATGTGCTTCGCTATGGATCTCAAATCGGTGAATCACTAGCTATCCATGATGATATTGTTACGGGGCAATTATTAGGAAAACATGAACCGACATTAATTAAAGAAAAAGAAGAACTTGGCGAAGAGAAACGTCTTTTAAAATATGACTTGGCAGGTTCCTTCAGTAAAAGGGATACAGATCAGTTAATCGAGATAGAGAAAAAGCTGGCCAAAGTATTGGAGAAAATCCGTCAAAAAGAGATTCAATTCATAAAAGAAGCAAAAGTAATCGGGACGACCTTAGCTAAAGCCGCAAATGACGAAACGGTTTATCTAAAGGAGTATGATCTGGTCATCTTGGATGAAGCGAGTATGGCTTACGTTCCTCAGGTGGCTTTTGCTGCAGCGTTAGCCAAGCATATTATCGTTTGTGGTGATTTCAAACAATTGCCGCCCATTGCTTCGGCTCGTGATTCCCTCGTGAAACTTTGGCTGAAGGAAGACATATTTCATCGGGCCGGTGTCGCCCAGTCTGTTGAAGAAGGAGAACTCCATCCCCATTTATTCCTATTAAAGGAACAGCGCCGCATGCATCCGGATATTTCGGCATTCACTAATCGTGTCGTCTATAACAATTTTGTCGGCGATCATAAAAGTGTTGCGACTAGCAGGGAGGGCATAATGCTGGCGGAACCGTTTGCCAATAGGGCAGCGGCACTTCTTGATACTAGCTTAGCGGGGGAATATTGCATCACTGAACGGACATCCCACTCGAGAATGAATTTATGGCAATTGCTTTTATCTTTTCAGTTGATTCATGAAGCTTATGTGGGCGGTTCAAGGTCAATTGGTTATGTCGCCCCATATCGTGCCCAGGCAGAATTGATGGAAAAACTATTGGATGACTTATTTGAAAAAGAACGGCAAACTGCGGATATCATCGCTGCAACTGTACATCGTTTCCAGGGAAGTGAACGTGAGATGATGATCTTTGACACAGTAGATAGTTATCCGCAAAACAGGGCTGGAATGTTATTGACAGGGAGAGAAAGTGAAAGGCTGATTAACGTGGCCATAACAAGGACTAAGGGTAAGTTCGTACATGTATGTGACACTTCGTTTGTTAACAAACACGTTTATCGCAGTAAAACACTTCGTCAGCTTGTCGATCACCAAATTCAAAATGATCAGATTGTATCAAAGAAAGACATTGGAAAATGGGTTAAACATCAGCACCCGAAATTACGATGGATGCATGCCCGTAAATTGGGGGACTTTCAGGAAGATATTGAATCAACAAAACATGACATAGTTATGGCTGTACCGGATTTGAACAGTTTGTCTGAAGAATGGCAGCAATATTTAATGAGACGGAACCCTGCAGTGAATTTGACGATCATATCAGCAAAAAGAAATCCTGATATCAACTCGGATCATTTTATTTGTTCCCCTGTTTCCTTTTCGTTTATCATCTTGGATAAACGAGTTGTCTGGCTAGGTTTGCCCGTAGAGTCCAATAATCGGGTCCAGCCCCCATATATAGCGGCTCGTTTGGATTCAAAAATCATGGCAGATGAATTACTATCTCAATTCAAAAAAAGTGAATAGCTTTGAAAAGCCCCTTAAAAGGGCTTTTCTTTTTTACATATATCCCTAAAAAGACCTCGATAGAATAAGTGACGACCATTTGAGCCACTAGCGTCCCTGATGTATTAAACCAAACACCTCGCTAGAATATACTATTCACTTATACTCCCCAATTTTAATTCAACTCCTTATATTTTTTGCTAAAGGCAGCAAACTAAACTAACAAAGCAAGCGTTTCAGGCGACTTTCAAATAGTTATGATTTACTATTAAGTTACGAAAGACAAGAAGGGGGGGATAAAATGAAACTTGGCATTTTGGATCAATCCCCGATTGCATCCGGACAATCAGCACAAGAAGCTTTGCAGGCTTCACTTCAACTAGCGCAAGAAGGAGATAGGCTGGGTTATAGCAGAATCTGGTTAACTGAACATCATGGTCTGCCTGGCTTGGCCTGTTCCGTTCCAGAGGTTTTGATAAGCTATATTGGTGCACAAACAAAAAATATCCGGATTGGATCAGGGGCAGTGCTGCTTCCACATTATAAGCCATACCGAATAGCAGAGACATATAATATGCTAGCCACACTTTTTCCAGGCCGGATTGATATAGGAATGGGACGTGCTCCTGGTGGATCTGCCGAAGCAACGATGGCCTTATCCGATAATTTCCTTCAGAATGTATATAAAATGCCCGAACTTGTTCAAGAACTGTTGAATTTTCTTAGAGATGAATTTCCGAAAGAACATCCGTTTTCAAATGTCTCTGCTGCTCCTATCCCAATGGTATCCCCTGAACCATGGATATTGGGAACAAGCGGGAAAAGTGCAAAACTTGCCGCTGAGAATGGAACTGCATACGCGTTTGGTGAATTCATGAGCGAAAATGATGGCGTGCAGAGTTTTAAACAGTACCGTGAGCACTTTCAAACAAAAGGGATACTCAAAGCACCTAAAACGATTATTACGGTATCGGCCATTTGTGCTGAAACGGAAGAATATGCGAAAGAAATCGCCCTCAGCAACACCCTATGGAAAATTCAAAGTGGACATGGGGAAAGAAAGCCGGTTCCAAGTATAGAAGAGGTAAGGAATCATGAATGGACTGAAAAAGAAAAAACACAAATGGAAACCATGCATAAAAAACTGATTTTTGGTACCCCTTCACAAGTTAAGGATCGGCTATTGAAGATTCAGGAGAAATATCAGGCAGATGAGATCATGCTGATAACCATCACTCATAAGTTGGAGGATCGGCTTAATTCGTTTCGTTTGATTGCCAGGGAAATCCTTAACAGTTAATCCCCTTAAGCATTTTATGTGCATTTTTTGTGTATTTTCTATATGATGGCTTTGCGTCCGATTTATCATAATTGAAAGAAAGAAGATGAAGATATGAATGCTGATCAACATGCAAAAAAACTTGGCGACATTTCTTTTTCCGTTCTGGACCTGGCTTCTATTGTTGAGGGTGGTACAGTTTCGGGAGCTTTTAAAAATACAGTAGAATTAGCTAAACATGCGGAGCAATGGAATTACAACCGTTTCTGGGTAGCGGAACATCATAGCATGCCTGGGATTGCAAGCTCTGCAACGTCAGTGCTTATAGGCTATGTTGCAGGCAGGACGGAAAGAATTCGGGTGGGTTCTGGAGGCATAATGCTACCGAATCATGCACCGCTGGTTATCGCAGAACAATTTGGAACATTGGAAGCAATGTATCCTGGCAGAATAGATTTAGGACTGGGGCGTGCTCCCGGAAGCGACCAATATACAGCCATGGCACTTCGGGGTGATGTACGTAATAACGGTCAGGATTTTCCTGAACAATTGGCGCAGCTCCGTAGCTATTTAGATGCGGATTCTAAACATAATCGTGTTCGCGCCATTCCTGGAGAAGGGCAGGACATCCCGATTTGGCTGCTTGGTTCAAGTGGGTTCAGTGCTGCATTATCAGCACAGCTGGGATTGCCATTTTCATTTGCAAGCCATTTTTCACCTGAAAATACTCAACCAGCTTTAGCCCGCTACCGCAATAATTTCCAACCATCCGACGTTCTGGATAAACCTTATGTCATGGTTGGTATCAATGTTTTTGCAGCCGATACTACGGAAGAAGCGCAAAGGATTGCTACATCTTACCAACAGCAGTTCTTGAATTTGATACGGAACACACCCGGTCAACTGGCTCCTCCAGTTGATACGATGGATGGCCTTTGGACAGAATATGAAAAAGCCATTGTCATGAAGCAGCTGAACGCTTCCATTATAGGTAATCCAAAAGAGGTAAAAGAGCAGTTACAGGCATTTTTAAATGAAACACAGGCGGATGAAATGATTATAAACTCTGCCATTTATGATCAGGATGCACGCCTTCGTTCTTATGAAATCATTGCAGAGGTTACTGGAATGAAATAATTGTTAAAGAATGAGCTTGCAGATCCCGTGTCTGCAAGCTTTTTTATAAAAATACATACCGATTGGCTTCATTAACAAAGTTAGGAGAGAGTAATGAAACGAGAAGATCCTTTATCCTTAATATTTCACTTCACAGATAAACAAGGTGAAAGCAGGCCACTATATTTTGCGAATCCGAAAAAAGTGATCACCGCCCATTCAATTGAGGATGTCCTTCCCCAATTCCAAAAAGTGCAGGAAGCGATTGAACAGGGGAATTATGCAGCGGGATATGTTTCCTATGAAGCGGCACCTGCTTTTGAACAATCCTTTAAAGTAAAAGATGGAGCCAAAATGCCATTATTATGGTTCGGGATTTTTGATAAACCGGAAGAGGAAATACCTGAAAAAATGACCGAGGCTTTTCATTTAGCTGAATGGCAATCAGAAACGGATTCAAATGCCTATCGTTCTGGATTTCAAAGAATAAAATCAGAAATCAAGAAAGGCAACACATACCAAGTCAATTATACGATGCGTTTGCAATCCAAGTTCGAAGGAGATGACTTCGCTTTTTTTGAACGTTTGAAGAGAGCCCAACGCTCGAACTATAGTGCATATTTGAATATGGGTTCACATCGAATCCTTTCGGCTTCACCCGAGTTGTTTTTCCGTTGGGAAGATGGTCAGCTGATTACTCGGCCAATGAAGGGGACTGTAAAGCGGGGAACGACACTGGAAATGGATCAGCTTAATGCAGACTGGTTAGCAGCCTCGGAAAAGAATCAAGCTGAAAACTACATGATTGTAGACCTGCTCAGAAATGATTTGGGAATGATTGCAGAACCAGGAAGCGTCAAGGTTCCACAGCTTAAGGCAATTGAAAAATATCCGACCGTTTGGCAAATGACATCCACGATTACGGCCGATACGAATCCAGGAACAACAATCATTGATATATTCAAGGCTCTTTTTCCTTGTGGATCGATAACAGGGGCACCTAAAATTAAAACGATGGAGATCATCGCTGATATCGAGAATTCACCACGTGAAGTTTATTGCGGTGCCATCGGGTTTATCACTCCTGAATCCGAAGCCGTTTTTAATGTGCCGATTCGTACGGTCGTGATCGAAAAGGAAACAGGGAAAGCCGAGTATGGGGTTGGCGGGGGGATCACTTGGGATTCCGAGTTATCGGAAGAATATGACGAAGCCTTTTTAAAAGCCAAATTATTGACGGTGGAAAGGCCTGCTTACAAACTATTGGAATCGATAAAGCTCAGCGATGGCGAATATTATTTGTTGAATGATCATATCGACCGGATGAAACAATCCGCTGAGTACTTCGATTATCGGTTCTCTGAATTGTATCTTAGAGATCGACTCCAAAAGTATGCGGAAATAAATCATGGGACGTTGCAAAAAGTAAGAGTACTACTACATGAAAATGGTGAAATTGAAGTCTTGGGACAAGCAATCAAGCCTCTTGGTCCAGAATTCACGGCCATACTGGCTGAAGCTCCAATATCAAGTGCAAATCCATTTCTATTTCATAAGACCACCAATCGTGATGTCTATGAAGGCTTTCAAATGAATAATCCCGACTTCCAGGATGTTCTGCTTTGGAATGAAGAAGGATTCATCACCGAATTCACGAACGGAAATGTAGTGGTGAAGATAAATGGTGACCTCTATACCCCTCCGGTGGAAGCAGGTCTGCTTGCTGGAACATTTCGTCAAGAATTGATCAGGAAGAAGGAAATCAAGGTAAAAAACATTTCAAAGGCAGACCTCAATAATGCTGAGGAAATTTGGTTCATTAATAGTGTGCGAGGGAAATTAAAAGTGAATTTAACATTCTAAGCTGATAATTCGTAAAAAAGTGAAAATTGTAATCTTTATTGCAGTTTGTTGAGTTATAGTAGATGATGAATACTACATTTCCGGAAGGGACTGCTGTGGAGATGCATAAAATCGCAGGTTTATCGATTAACGCATGGAAAGCGAAAGATCCTATACTTAATAATGTGATGAAGATGAATGAAGTCTTCTGGACGAATCCGCATTACGGTAACAAACAAGAAAATCCAATCGTCCAAGCTGAACAAGTTAAATCGGCTGAAGAAAGATTGAATAGATTTGCCAACTATATAATTAAAGCATTTCCAGAAACCGAACCAATGAAGGGGGTTATTGAATCACCCCTAGTCGAGATTCCTTTCATGCAAAAAAACTTGGAAAAATCCTATGGAACTAAAATTGCGGGAAAACTTTTGCTGAAATGTGACAGTCATTTACCTATATCAGGTTCAATCAAGGCACGCGGAGGTATTTATGAGGTCTTAAAACGTGCTGAGGAAATAGCAATGAAGCATGGCGGTTTAAAGCGGACTGATAATTATGGAGTACTAGCGAGTGATGAATATAAGGAGCTTTTTTCAAAATATTCGATTGCTGTCGGTTCAACCGGCAATTTAGGAATGAGTATTGGAATAATAAGCGCGAAGCTGGGATTTAAAGTAACGGTCCATATGTCTGCAGATGCCAAACAGTGGAAAAAGGATAAATTGACAAGTCTGGGTGTCATTGTAAAGGAATATGATGATGATTATAGTAAAGCTGTAGAAGAAGGCCGTAAAGAAGCATCACTTGATCCCGATTGCCACTTTATTGATGATGAAAATTCCATGGATCTGCTGCTAGGTTATGCGACGGCTGCAACGCGCCTGAAGAAACAATTGAAGGATATGTCCATTACAGTAGATGAAGATCATCCTTTGTTTGTGTACTTACCATGCGGAGTCGGCGGCGGGCCCGGTGGCATAACATATGGGCTCAAGTTAGCCTTTGAAGATGATGTACATTGTTTTTTTGCAGAGCCGACACATTCACCATGCATGATGCTAGGATTGATGACAGGCCTTCATGACAAAGTTTCGGTTCAGGACTTTGGTATCGATAATAAGACGGAGGCGGATGGTCTTGCAGTAGGAAGGCCTTCAGCATTGGTTTCCAGTATGATGACGACCATGTTAAGCGGCAGCTATACCATAGAGGATAGAAGGTTATTCGAATTGCTCAAGGAAATGGCAGAGACGGAAGGCCATTATTTAGAGCCATCTGCCCTAGCAGGAGCATTTGGCCCGATACAACTATTGTCAGCTTCAGAAGGAAGGGAATATCTTATGGATCAAAAACTGATGGATAAAATGAACCAGTCGACGCATGTCATCTGGGCGACCGGTGGGAGCATGGTACCAAAAGATATGATGGAACTTTATTTATCTAAAAGTTAAAAAAAATCCACAAGAGTGAAATTCCCAGATTGCAGGCAAACTCGTAGAAAATTGAGTTTGCCTGCATTTTTTATTTTTGAAAAACCTTTCAGTTGTTTTCAGCCAAAACCGTTTTTCGACCAATCGAGCTTTATTTGACCGTCAAGACATGATTCGGACCCCGGAGCATACACTTTGCGGTCCGGATGATGATTCCGTTCCCTTTAGGTCGACGGCCTGCCAAAAACCCTCACCGTGAGCATCAAGCGGGGTCTTGGCTCAAGACATTCAATGCAAATTTCATCACAAAGAAAGTCTTGTATTAAAATCATGGTAATCATCCCGATACAATCGTGAGAGGGAATCAGGATGAGCCCATTCCGAACTCCTTTTGGCATTTCCATTGAAATATCTCCTAAGTTAAGAAATTGGGGCTCTACAAACCACTATGTAAAGCCACTTTTGGACCTAACCATGTCCAATTGGCCATATTCTTTAAATTAATGGCAGAAAAATAAGCATCGCTTGCATCGGCTTAAAGCAGCCCTACGCATACCATGCTTTTCTTTTGCATCTACGAATACACGCTCAATCGTTTTTTTATGTTTCGCATATATAGGTTTTACATCTTAATAATGACGCTAATGATCTGCATCTTCCACGATATGCTTGTCAGAAATGTCGTGTCACTACTAAAAGCGCGTCTAGGGGAGACCCCGCAGGCGAAGCCGAGGAGGCTCCCCGACCGCCCGCGGAAAGCGAGTGCCTGAAGTGGAAATCAACGTTCAATATGTACAAGCTAAAAAAACTGTAGACAAACTCGATTTTATTCGAAAGTTTGTCTACAGTCTGTGAAGTTCAAAACAGTGAACTTCTTTTTATTTATAACCCCCATGAGTTCAATAAAAGGTGAATGGCTTTTTCCAATTCGGATTCAGGAATCCCCGCAAAGCCCAATATAATTTTTGGAGGATGTTCGTCAATTTTCTCGATTGAATATGTTGATAATCCATAAATTTTAATATGGTCTTCGTTTGCCTTTTGAATAAGTGTCTGTTCATCCATGCCGTTCTTGACGATGAGGACGATATGCAAACCTGACCGCTCTCCAATGATTTTTATTTGTTGATATGGTTTAAATAGATCGATCACTTTATCCAACTTCCGACGGTACACTTTCCTCATGCGATTCAAATGCTTTTCGAAATCACCTTCCTTCATGAACTGTGTCAACACATGCTGATCAATCCGAGAAACAGTTGAATGGTAAAAAGACAATTCCTGTTGGTGCATTTGTAACAAAGGAGCGGGAAGAACCATATAACTGATCCGAATTGATGGCATCAATGATTTGGAAAATGACCCTAAATAAATCACCTTATCACCAGCATCCATACTTTGTAAGGAAGGAATTGTTTTTCCACTATAACGAAATTCACTATCATAATCGTCTTCGATAATATAGCGGTTTGCTGCCCCTTGAGCCCAGTTCAACAATCGCGTCCGTCTGTTAACGGATAGGATCGTCCCATTGGGGAAGTGATGTGAGGGAGTGACATACACAACGTCGATCTTTGAATCTTCAATTTGGTTCACCTTTACGCCTTCTTCATCAATTTGCAGTGGATGGACTTCATTTGGGTAGCTGCGTAAAATCCGATGAATCAAGTGATACCCAGGATCTTCAACACCATAGATGGCATTTTTATCAAATAGTAGGACAAGCTGCTGCAATAAAATTTCCATTCCTGCACCAATGATGATCTGTTCTGGAACACATTGTACACCACGTGCATGATACAAATAATGGGCAATTTCACATCGTAATTCATATTCCCCTTGAGAATCCCCAAGTAAAAGAAGATCTTGATGTGATTCATCGATTTTGCTTTTCATGTATTTTCTCCATTTTTCAAATGGGAAATGTTCCGTGTCAATTTGGCTGGGATGAAAATGATATAGCAATTCCCCTTCTTTATGATTGCTTTGTTCCAAGGATACTTGGTTAGTTTGTGTATACTCTAAATCCTCGAATGTTTGAATATAGTACCCTTTTCTTGGTATGACTTCAACGTATCCTTCAGCAGTCAATTGTTCATATGCAGTCTCGACAGTATTTTGACTTATTTGAAGGAACTCTGCCAATTTCCGTTTGGAAGGGAGTTTTGTGCCGTAAAGAAGACGGCCATCAATAATTTCTTTTTTAATATATGAATATAATTGTTCGTACAAAGGTACTTCACTTAACCGATTTAAATCACAAGAAAGCATATTCATTTTGTTGCCACCTTTTTGAAAAAAATTTACTGACCCCATTAAATTTATTAAAACTGACACTTTCAATGCGGTCAACTCTTTTTTATACTAAGCCTAACAAATCTAAAAAATGCAAATATTAGGGGGAAGAAAAAAATGGAAAAATTATTAGGAACTGACACAGTAAAAAGAGGAATGGCACAAATGCAAAAGGGTGGCGTAATCATGGACGTCATTAACGCAGAACAAGCAAAAATCGCAGAAGCATCCGGTGCGGTCGCTGTCATGGCTTTGGAAAGGGTTCCTTCCGACATCCGTGCGGCTGGCGGCGTAGCAAGAATGGCAGATCCGCGAATTGTCGAGGAAGTAATGAATGCAGTATCAATCCCGGTCATGGCTAAAGCAAGGATTGGCCATATCGTTGAATCAAGGGTCCTGGAATCCATGGGAGTGGATTATATCGATGAAAGTGAAGTGCTGACTCCTGCGGATGAAGAATACCATATTCTAAAAAGTGATTTCACAGTACCTTTCGTTTGTGGCTGCCGTGATTTAGGCGAAGCTGCGCGCCGTATTGGTGAAGGAGCATCCATGCTTCGTACAAAAGGAGAACCAGGAACAGGTAATATTGTGGAAGCTGTGCGTCATATGAGAAAGGTACAGTCACAAATTCGCAAAGTGAGCATCATGAGTGATGATGAATTAATGACAGAGGCAAAAAATCTTGGAGCCCCTTTTGAAATTTTAAGAGAAATCAAACGCACAGGTAAATTGCCTGTAGTTAACTTTGCAGCCGGCGGAATTGCCACTCCAGCAGATGCTGCATTGATGATGGAATTGGGAGCAGATGGCGTTTTCGTTGGGTCTGGTATTTTTAAATCTGAAACTCCAGAAAAATTCGCATCCGCAATCGTTCAAGCGACTACATATTTCACCGATTATGAATTGATTGGCAAGTTGTCAAAAGAATTGGGCAGTGCAATGAAAGGCATTGATATTTCCAAACTAGCTCCGGCAGAACGGATGCAGGAACGTGGATGGTAATATGATAACGATCGGTGTTTTGGGATTACAGGGAGCGGTTGAAGAACACTTGAACCAAATCAAAGCTGCCGGCGAACAAGCAATTATAGTAAAAAAACCGGAGCAGTTGCAGGAAATCGATGGCTTGATCATTCCAGGCGGAGAAAGCACGACGATGAGGAAGCTAATGGATCGTTATGGATTTATGGAACCGGTCAAAACTTTCTTCGAAGATAAAAAACCAATTTTCGGTACATGTGCTGGGATGGTATTGGCGGCAAATGAATTGACTGGCGATGAGAAGGCCTATCTTGGACTAATGGACATTTCCGTGAAAAGGAACGGATTTGGACGTCAAAAGGATAGTTTCGAGGCTGAACTTTCAATCAAAGGAATGGAAACCCCTTATAAGGCAGTTTTCATCCGGGCGCCATTTGCTGATGGAATTGGAGAAGGTGTAGAAGTATTGGCTGTTTATGAAGAGAATGTAGTGGCTGCGAGACAAGACCATGTCCTCGTTAGTGCGTTTCATCCAGAATTAACAGGTGATGATCGTTTTATGCAGCTTTTCATTGAAATGGTGAAGACATCCGTAAGTAAGGCCGAATTGAAAACCTGCTAACCAAATGAAGCTGTCCTATTAATAGGACAGCTTTACTTTTGAAAGCTCAAAACTCTATAAAAATACATATTGCTTGAATTTACTATTCTTTACTTTTATAATAATAAGTAAGTGTTCACTTACTTATTTGGAAGGGAAATGTAAATGACAGCAAGAGTTGCAGTTATTACAGGGGGAGCAAGCGGTATAGGCCGAGCCACATGCCTGAAATTCGCAGCAAAAGGGGACAAGGTCGTTGTTGCGGATTTTAATGAAGAAATGGGCCGGGAAACCGTTGATCAGATAACAGCTAATGGTGGAGTGGCCATTTATGTTAAAACGGATGTTTCTAAGCAGGAAGATGTTGAATCGTTAATCAATAAAGCAGTGGAAACATACGGAAGGCTCGATATCATGTTTAATAATGCCGGCATTGGTGCGGGCGGTATGATCCTAGACCAAGATATGGAAGGTTACTACAAAACGATTGGAGTGAACCAGCACGGAGTGGCCTTTGGAATCATGGCAGCAGGACGGAAAATGAAGGAACTGGGTAACAAGGGAGTCATTATAAATACCGCTTCTGTGTTTGGCTACTTAGCTTCCCATGGGACTTTTGCCTATCAGGCGACTAAAGGCGCTGTAAGAATGATGACACAGACAGCAGCTTTGGAATTGGGTGCTTATGGCATTCGCGTTGTGGGCATTGCACCGGGCGGGGTTGACACTCCTATCATACAAGGTTATCAAGACATGGGAATCATTGATAAATTGAATGCAAGTCAAATGCGCGGTGAATTGATTAAGCCAGAAGCCATTACAAATGCCGTCTATCTATTATCGTTAGAGGAAGCGGATGCGATCAATGGAAGTGTAGTCATGGTCGATGACGGCTATGCATCTTTTAAGTGATTTTCATAAATAGAAAACATCGTCCCAACCAGACGATGTTTTCTATTTATGATATATGGGAATATTGAATTCTAATAGATCAAAGGTAATATTGACCGATTGGTACCAGCGATATATCATGGGAAATAGATGGGTGAAACCGGTCTTATCTTTATAAAAGAAGGTTGATATTTTTGAAAAAAGGGCAGCAAACCAAAGAACGAATCATAAATGTAGCCCGGACTCTTTTTGCCACTAAAGGTTTTGACATGACAAGAACGAATGAAATTGCCTCTGCATGCAATGTTTCCGAAGCTACTATTTACAAATACTTTGACAGCAAAAAAAATTTGCTTTTGGCTACAATTACCCCTAATGAAAAAGAGGAATTTGAAGATGGGACTAGCCATCTATCCACGGATGATCTAGTGGAGAATCATGTTACTACCATGATAAAAAAAATTCTTGAAAATAAAGAACAGTTTTCGATATTATTTAGGGAAACACAATTCGATCAAGATATTTCAAAGCAATATGTAGATCAGATTTTCAAGCCAAATGCCAGGCATATTGAAATACAGAAGAGAATAGATAGCGGAGAGATACAATATATCTCTGATATTATTTTATTTAATGTAGGGATCATTTCTTTCACATTGGCTTTATCTACACATTATGAGATCCATCAACAAAAAAAGGAGCCATATTTTACTTCTGAACGAATTAAGAGCATTGCTCAACTTTTGGTATATGGTATTCATGGGAAACAAAATCATACATAATGAAACGGTCATATTTAAGGGCATGAGCATCAAGCCGTAAATATGACCGTTTCTTTTTTCATTCAGAGTAGATGTCCAGAGTGTAAGATTTGACTTATATTTTTCAGACAATTACGATAAATGTATACTTCACGAAATGCTTTAAGAAAATTATATCTGGAAATCTTGTAACATTGGAGGGTATCAAATGAGCGATATCGTAATTTTATCAGGAAGTCCGGCTATTCCATCAAGAACGGACATTTCACTAAAACATATTCAATCATTAGTCGAAAATGCAGGATTTACTACAGCTTATTTCTCGATTACGGATTTCTCAGCAGATGATTTATTCCAAGGGAAATATAATAGCGAGGATATCTCAAAGCTTTCAGAGAGAATTCAAGCGGCCAGAGGAGTCATTATAGGTTCACCGGTTTATAAGGCTTCTTATACAGGTGTATTGAAAGCATTGATTGATTTGCTGCCAGAAGGTGCTTTTAAGGGGAAGCCGGTGCTGCCAATCATGATTGGTGGAAGTAACAGGCATCTATTGGCGATTGATTATGCGCTTAAACCATTAATTTCAATATTAAAAGGCGAGCCGCTGCAGGGGATTTATTTTGTTGATAAGGAAATAGATAAACAGAATCCAGAAAACCCGATCAATGATTTGCATTTAATTGATCGCGTCCAGAGTCAGGTTCAAGAATTTGTAGAAGCGATACAGTTAAGAAATTAATGACTTCAATAAATTAATTCCTTCTATAAAAAGACTGGAACCCTAGAAATTTTTTTTAGAATAACACGCGTCAATAATAGGCCTAATAATGAAAATAGACTCATTTTTTTGGAGACTTTATCTAAAAAGACGAGTCTATTTTCGCATTTATATGAACATAAAATCATAAATTGAATAGTGTGTATAAAAATAACAGTTCATCCATAATATTAAACCAAGTTATTTTATAAGAAAACTCCATTGACAAGGATTAAATATATGTTAATATTTAAAATAATAAAACTTATCCAGAGCGACGGAGGGAATTGGCCCTTTGAAGTCCAGCAACCTGCATGATGGATGCAAGGTGCTACCTCCAACAAAATGTTGATCATTTTGGAAGATAAGGTAAAGATATTTACCTTGCGATCTTTCCATCATGGAAAGATTTTTGTTTTTTGTGAAAATTTTAGGAAGACCATAACAATGTAAGTTTGTATGGAATTATATAAATCTAAGAAATTTAAAATAAAATATTCGCGGATTTTCTTAAAGGAGGAACTGGTTTGGATAAAGAGAATCAGCTTGAAGAAATTTTTGAACGACTTCAAGAAATGCTTAATTCAATGAAATATGGATCCATTACACTTATTGTCCAGGATGGTAAAATCATTCAAATGGAGAGAAATGAAAAACTAAGAATTAAATAAGGTATCTGCTGACTAGAAAAACTAGAGGCGGGTTTAACTGATATAAAGAGAGTATTGGTTAGATTCGTCTCTTTTTCCTAGATTCAAATAACCCGGGGAATATTACAACGGGAATTGATCAACAGTTACTCTAACCTGATACAGCAAGTTTTTAGAGGGGGCTACAAAGTTGGCTGCATTAATAAACTATGAAAATTTCAATACAGGGGACTTCCCTGTATTTCCTGCAGACAGTGAGACAAAAGGTGCTTTGGAAGTTCTGCAATGGGCGAATGACCATTATGGAGACAAACTGATTTATGCTTGCAGTTTTGGTATTGAAGGCATCGTGCTTACGGATTTATTGGCGAAGGTCAATCCTTCGGCTAAAATAGTTTTCCTTGATACAGATGTTCATTTTGAGGAAACTTACCAATTGATCGAGGAAGTGAAGAAGCGATATCCGAAGCTTTTGATCGAAATGAAGAAACCTGACTTGACGCTTGAGGAACAAGCGGCGGAATATGGCGATGAATTATGGCTTAGTGATTCCAATAAGTGCTGTAACATCCGTAAAATCGTTCCGCTTACAGATGTGCTTTCATCGGCAACAGCCTGGCTTTCGGGACTGCGGAGGGAGCAATCCGAAACAAGGGCTAAGACCGAGTATATCAATAAGGATAATAAGTTCAAATCAGTTAAAATATGCCCACTCATACATTGGACATGGAAAGATGTTTGGCGCTATGCCCACAAAAATGGACTTCCATATAATGTCCTGCATGATAATGGATATCCGAGCATTGGATGTAAAACGTGTACTGCACCTGCCTTCAATGCAGATGATTTACGCTCAGGCCGTTGGCAAGGAGCTCAAAAAACGGAATGCGGATTGCATTTATCTTAAATAAATAGAAATTATAGGCTTAAATAAATAGAAGCCATAGGGGGAAATTAGAATGACAATCAGTTTACCGCACGGAGGAACATTAATCGATCTTTGGGAACCAAAATATGATTTTAGTAAAATAACGAAGTCAATCGAAATCGATGAAATTGCTTTAAGCGATCTTGAATTGATAGGCACTGGTGCCTACAGCCCGATTAAAGGATTCTTTACAAAAAGTGACTATGAGACAGTGGTGAAGGATATGAGGCTTAGCAGCGGACATGTATGGAGCATCCCGATTACGCTGCCTTTGACCGAAGAAGCTGCAGAAAGCCTTACTATAGGTGAAGAAGTAACATTAACCCATGAAGGTGAAACTTACGGGGTTCTCTCCGTTTCCGATATTTACACTCCAGATAAGCAATTGGAAGCGACATTGGTATATCAAACAGATGATGAGAAGCATCCTGGAGTGAAAAATTTATATAACCGCGGGGATGTATATGTCGGCGGGGAAATAAAGTTGATCAAGAGAATAGAGCGTCCGCTATTTCAAGCTCATTATTTGGACCCAGTCGAGACAAGGAAGGCTTTCGCTGAAAAAGGATGGGAAACGGTTGTCGGTTTCCAAACGAGGAACCCTGTTCACCGTGCACATGAATATATCCAAAAGACAGCATTGGAAATCGTCGACGGTTTATTCTTAAATCCTCTAGTCGGTGCCACTAAATCAGATGACATTCCGGCAGATGTAAGAATGGAAAGCTATAAAGTGCTGCTTGATAAATATTATCCTAAGGATCGCGTCTCCCTTGCAGTTTTCCCTGCTGCCATGCGTTATGCAGGACCTAGAGAAGCCATTTTCCACGCGATGGTCCGTAAAAATTATGGTTGTACCCATTTTATCGTCGGACGTGATCATGCGGGTGTGGGCGATTATTATGGCACATACGATGCTCAAAAAATCTTTGGGAATTTCAATGCAGATGAGTTAGGGATCACGCTATTATTCTTTGAACATAGTTTTTACTGTAAAGCATGTGGCAATATGGCTTCCGCTAAAACTTGTCCGCATGGCAAGGAAGACCATGTCATCCTGTCTGGAACGAAGGTAAGGGAAATGTTGCGTAATGGGGAAATTCCTCCAGCTACCTTTAGCCGTAAGGAAGTCATCGAGGTGTTGATCGAAGGTCTAAAAAAAAATGAAGTTTATAACTGATTGGACATAAATGGAAGGGTCACATGAAGAGGGGGATTATCAAATGAGTAAAAGTACGAATGTCACATGGCATGAGACGTCATTGACCAAGGAGCACCGACGGAAGCAGAACGGGCATGAAAGCACGGTTCTATGGTTTACAGGACTATCGGGTTCCGGAAAATCAACGATTGCAAACGCGGTCGCTAAAGAGTTATACAATCGGAATATTCGAAGTTATGTTTTGGATGGTGATAATATCCGTCATGGCTTAAATAAAGATTTAGGTTTTTCTGAAGAAGATAGAACCGAGAATATTAGGCGGATTGGTGAGGTTTCCAAGTTATTCGTGGATAGTGGGCAGTTCGTATTGACCGCTTTCATATCACCTTTCAGGGCAGATCGGCAGATTGTACGTGATTTACTCGAAGAAGGGGAGTTTATTGAAGTATACATAAAGTGTCCGATCGAAGAGTGCGAAGTGCGTGATCCAAAAGGGCTTTATGACAAGGCCCGTAAAGGCATCATTAAAGATTTTACCGGAATCGACTCTCCATACGAAGAACCTGAACAACCGGAAATCATTTTAGAATCCGACCAATACAGCATTGAAGAGTGCGTTGAGCAGGTAATCGGCTATTTAACAGCAAAGAAAGCGATTTAATCAAGGAGGAAATGTAATGGTTTACGAGAAATTTTGGTCGGAAAATCCACTAATCGCTAAAAATAAAACGGAAATCTGGAAATTGGAAAAAGACGGCTTGAAGATATTTGATGATATTCCACATTACGCAGCAAATGGGTTTGATTCCATCCCTAAAGAGAAATGGGATATGTTCAAGTGGGCTGGTTTATACCTGCAACGGCCAAAAGAAGCTGGTTATTGGATGATGCGAGTCGTTATTCCCGGAGGTATCCTGACTTATGATCAACAAATAACTCTAGCTAACATCGCTAAAGATTACGGGAGGGACGTATATGACATTACAACCCGTCAAGCCATTCAATTCCATTGGCTGACCATCGAACAGGTCCCGGATATATTGAACCGTTTAGAAAAGGTTGGAATGACTACGGCTGGAGCTTGTGGTGATATAACCCGTAATATCATCGGTAATGCATTGGCAGGCATCGATCCTGATGAACTTTTTGATACACGCGAGGTACTTTATGATGTATTTGAGTATTTCCGCCTTAACGAAGACTATTCGAACCTTCCGAGGAAATATAAAATGTCCATAAGTGCCAATATCCATAATGCTTCAAATGCTGAAATCAACTGTGTTTCATTCAATCCAGCTACTAAAGTAATGGATGGAGTAACGGAAGTCGGTTTTCACGTAAAAGTAGGGGGTGGGCTTTCCTCCGTTCCGATGCTGGCAGAAGAACTTGACTTATTCATTTTACCTGAAAAAACTGTGGAAGTGGCTGCCGCCATCACGACGATATTCCGTGACTTTGGGTACCGTGAAAAGCGTCATCGCTCACGTTTGAAATTCCTTGTCGCTGACTGGGGTCCTGAACAATTCAAGGAAAAATTGCTGGAATACACCGGTCCGCTTCCTGAAAAGGGAGAAAGTGCGGTGAAGGGATGGAATGCAGGGTATTTCTACGGCATCCATAAACAAAAGCAAGATGGTCTGAACTATGTTGGCGTCAATATACCAGTTGGTCGTCTGAACCCAGACGAAGTGATCGAGTTTGCCGAACTTGCAAAAAAATATGGAAATGGTGAAATCCGCAACTGTAATTCTCAAAATCTAATCATTCCTAATGTGCCGGATGCAAAACTTGAGGAATTAAAGCAGGAATCCATCTTCGAAAGGTTTCCATACCAACCAAAAAAATTCATTGGGTATTCCGTTTCGTGTACAGGCATCGAGTATTGCAACCTGGCTCTGGTTGAAACGAAAAACCGAATGAGGACCATTTCTGAATCACTGGACAAGGAAATAGACCTCGATGTGCCTGTAAGGATGCATATGGTCGGCTGTCCGAATAATTGCGGTCAAAGAGCCATCGCCGAAATAGGGTTGCAAGGCATAAAAATGAAAAACCAGGATAAAAAGATGGTCGAGGCTTTTGAGATATACGTTGGAGGAACGCTGAATGAGGGCGGGAAGTTCAATGAAAAGCTTAAAGGAAAAGTGGAAGCTGAAAAGCTACATCATGTTCTGAAAGAAATGATCCTATTTTTCAAAGAAACAAAACTACTATCCGAAACCTTTCTCGATTTTGTGGAAAGGGTAGGGGTAGACGAATTACAAAGTAAACTTGATGATATATTAGCGGAAGTGGCCGTTTAATAGGGGAAGGTAAGCATTCCATGAATCTGTATCGTTTTGAAGTCACTATCAAGGAAAAACCAATTCATGTCATCATTGTTGCCGATTCAGATGAAAAGGCATTTGAACTTGTTGATATCGAGCTGGAAAAGCATTATTTGAAAATGCCTGAAGTGGATGACATCTCATTATATGAAAAAAGGAAAATTAAAAATGGAGCAGGTTTCGTTTTATCGGAATTCGAAACAATTCTCTAAGGGAAGGCAGGATGCAAAAATGGGGAAAGTATATCTAGTAGGAGCCGGTCCCGGAGATCCAGATTTAATTACATTAAAAGGATTAAAATGCATCCAAGAAGCTGATGTCATTTTATATGATCGACTTGTCAATAAAGAACTTTTGAATCATGCAAAAGACGGTGTCGAGCTGATTAATTGCGGTAAACTGCCGGATTATCATTTGTTGCAGCAGGATACCATCAATCGGTTCCTCGTTAAATATGCAAAAAAGGGAAAAATAGTCACTCGTTTGAAAGGCGGCGATCCATTCGTCTTTGGGAGAGGCGGTGAGGAAGCGGAAGCCCTTGCCAAAAGTGGCGTAAGCTTTGAAATCGTACCAGGAATTACGGCTGGAATCGCCGCTACAGCCTATGCGGGAATTCCAGTTACACATAGGGACCATGCTTCATCATTTGCAATTGTTACCGGTCATCGAAAAAAAGATGAAGAGGATAATATCAAGTGGGAATCCCTTGCAAAAGGCATCGATACATTAGCCATTTATATGGGTGTTAAAAACCTGCCATATATTCAAGGAAAACTTTTGGAACATGGAAAAAGCCCAGAGACTCCGGTAGCCCTTATTCATTGGGGTACATTAACAACGCAAAAAACAGCTGTCAGTACGTTGGCTAAAGTAGTGGAAACCGCCAATAACGAACAAATTTCGAATCCTTGCATGATAGTCGTGGGAGATGTCGTTAATTTACGGGAAAAAATCAAATGGTTTGAAGGAAAACAAACCGAAAATTTGTTGGCGAATGAGGCCTTTTAATGGAAGCCATTTTATATATTTGCCATGGCAGCCGTGTTAAAGAAGCTTCAGCCCAAGCCATTGATTTTATTAAAGTTTGTATGCAAGCACAGCCATATTCCATTCAAGAGTATTGCTTCTTGGAATTGGAAACTCCTACGATTGAAGAGGCCTACGAACGATGCATTCAAAAAGGTGCGACGAGAATATTGGCCATTCCAGTTCTATTGCTGACAGCTGTACATGCAAAACATGATATTCCAGTCATATTGAATAAAATGAAAGAACGGTACCCTGCCGTTGACTTGAGATACGGAAGGCCGATTGGTGTCAGCGAGAAAATGGTTGACATTTTAGTGGAACGGTTGGAGGAAACAAAGGTAAGTGTTACGGAGGGTTCCTTGGTATTATTGGTTGGAAGGGGCAGCAGTGATCCCGACGTGAAAAGGGATTTGTCTCGATTGGCCGATTTGCTAAGGAACAGGTTTCCAAAAATACGGGTGCAAGAGTGTTATTTGACAGCTGCCACACCAAGCTTTGGAGAAGCGTTGGAATTTGCGGTGGAATCTCGATCAAACCAAGTATTTATCATTCCATACCTATTGTTTACAGGTCTCTTAATGCAGTCGATTGAAAATAGTATAAAAAAGATCCAAAAAAAGGGAAAGCAAAGAATCATACTTTGCCGATATTTAGGTTATCACCCAAAGATTGAACAAGCAATTTCGGAACGAATTCATGAAGTGAGTGGGGAGGCAGCCTATGTATCCAATTACGCTTAATATCGAGAACAGAAAGTGTGTCATCATCGGCGGTGGTAAAATAGCTTACTTTAAAGCGGGCCCCTTATTGGAAGCTGGTGCTGAAGTTACCGTCGTAAGCCCCGAAATATGCACAGGTTTTCAAGTGTTGGAGAAAGAAGGTAAGATCCGGGTCTTACTTAAAGAAGTGGAAGAAACTGACTATAAAGATGCATTTTTAATCATTGTTGCTACCAATTCTACTGAAGTAAATGAACGAGTTTACGAGAACGCATCCGAAAGTCAGTTGGTTAATGTAATCAGCAATCATGAGTTGGGCAATTTTCATATACCGGCCACATTGAATAGAGGCATGCTTTCCATAAGTGTTTCCACCAATGGAGCAAGTCCAACGCTCGCAAAAAAAATACGGAATGACCTAGGTAAAGTATATGATGAATCATATGAAGAATATCTTGAATTCCTTTTTGAAGCAAGAATGATTATAAAGAATGGGTCATTCTCAAAAGAAGAAAAATCTAAATTATTGAAAGATTCAATAGAGGATATTTATAAATATTCCTTAAAAGAAAGATATCGTTTTTTAGCTAGGCTTTTACCAGTAGAAGCTGAAGAAAATATATCATTGGGCTGATCAGAAAAACTGAAGGCACCTAACCAACATGTCATTTCATTTTGGTTAGGTGCCTCTTTGTGTCTTAAAGGAAATCTAAATGATTTATACAGGCAAACGGTACCATCGGGTCGATGATATAGGTTCTATTTTAGTGAAAAAAGGGGAATGTCATGAAAAAGTTAATCGTTTTGGCCTTTATCGGGTTTTTAGCCCAATTAATTGATGGTTCGCTTGGAATGGGGTATGGAGTGAGTTCCACTTCCTTATTGTTGACATTCGGGATTGCCCCTGCAGTAGCATCAGCATCCGTTCATTTATCGGAAGTAGTGACAACAGCAGTATCCGGAGCTTCACATATAAAGTTTGGGAACGTGGATAAAAATATGGTCTATCGCTTGATCATTCCAGGTTCTATTGGTGCATTTGTAGGTGCATGTTTTCTGAGTAACCTGCCAGCCGAATTAGCAAAACCGTATATTGCCATATTTTTATTTGGTCTTGGTGTATACGTTTTATTCCGCTTTTTATTTATTTTTAAACCGTCAAAGGAAAATGAAACCGTAAGGCCATTGACCGCAAAACAATCCATTCCGTTAGGCCTTTTTGCAGGCTTTTGTGATGCAACAGGCGGAGGCGGTTGGGGACCGATTGCAACACCTGTTTTATTGTCAAAAAAAGGCATGACGGCGAGAAAAGCTGTAGGAACTGTAGATACGAGTGAATTTGCCATTGCTTTCTTTGGAAGTCTTGGCTTTATCATTTCTCTTGGATGGGAAGCTGTCAATTGGCTTTGGGTCGTAGCGTTGATAATTGGTGGAGTGATTGCCGCACCAATTGCAGCCTGGCTCGTCAGGATGCTTCCTGCTCAATTAATGGGTGTTTTAGTGGGCGGTTTCATTATCTTAATCAATGTAAGAACATTATTAGCTACATGGATTCCGATTGAAGCCCATATATACATCTATACTGGCATCGTCATAATATGGTTTTCTGGAATTCTTCTTACCATCAATAAGATGGCCAATGCGAGAAAACATGAACATATCGAACACCGCCAGAATGTTTCCTGATTCCCGAGTTTGAAAGAAGCGAATGTACACAAGAAGCATATTCCGATGCGTAAATAAACTCGTAGGTATGTATGTACCTACGAGTAAAGTCTTTTGCCAAATGGAATTCCGACTATAAAGTTGGTGCGGTTTTAATAAAGGATCTTGATCTCATTTAATAGATTCATTACCCTTTTTTGCTTTCCTAAAAATCAAGAGACTTATCACTCCAATATCTATGTATAAGAATTCATAGTACCCCTTACTAAAGTAAGCCATCGGAGAGATTTAAATGATTTTAGAGCAGAAGCAGAACCAATAATTTCTAGCTCCTTCTGTTCAAATGAGTGATTTACAGTCTATCGAATTTAAATCCCTGCCTGTTTGTATATCAGCATTTGATTGATGGAGGATAATTCAGCGTCCCGAAAGACCCGTTATTTCCACCAGAAATAACGGGTCTTTCGCTTGTCTTGGCTTCCCCCAATAACCCTCCCCGTGCCTACAATTGGTCTTCAGTACACTACCAGTAAATGAATGGGCATATTGAATGCACTCAGCCACATTCTTAATGTCCTTCAGCTGTCTGTCATTTCCGACGATGAGTACATGAAAATCGCGGATATCCTTTAATTTAAATCCCTGCAAGCTTTGAAAAGCATGCAGATTTTTGCTTTATGCCGGGACATCGGATAAATCGGTTTATCAATTTATTCCTTGGAAAAAAATCTTTACCTGCCGCTGTGGTATCCTTTTCATATCTAATTTCTGGTAGTGTGTCCGGTGAAGGCGAACGTAATGTTTTAGGAGCAATAGGTGGAGCCATCATCGTTCATCCATTTAAACCATTATTTTAGTTTTTAAAGGTAGTTAAATATTTTTCAGTTTTGTACAATGATTAAATAGCAAATTTGAAAAGGAGTTTTAAAATGGAAGGCATCTCTGATCATTTAAAGGAAAATTTGGATATTTTGTTCGTAGGTTTCAATCCGAGCATTCGTTCAGGTGAGACTGGTCATCATTATGCGAATCCAAACAATCGCTTTTGGAAAATCCTCTTCGAGTCCGGGCTGACACCAAGGAAATATGAACCAACTGAAGACTCGTCGTTACTGGATTTAGGATATGGTTTTACCAATATCGTTTCCAGGCCTACAAAAGGAGCGGACGATATCACTAAAGAAGAGTACATAAAAGGAAGGAAACAATTAAAAAGGAAAATAAAAAAGTATAAACCTAAACTTGTCTGTTTTGTAGGCAAGGGTGTCTATCAGGAATATCGTCAATTACGAAAAATCTCTTGGGGGCTGCAAGAAGAACCTACATCCAATGAGACCATGGAATTCGTTGCCCCTTCTTCCAGCGGTTTAGTTAGAATGCCGATAAATGAGATCATCGAAATATATAGTGAGTTGCCCATTCTGCTTGGCCAGCTGAAAAGCAATTGAAGAAACTTATTAAAACTACGGTGAAATTATATGAGTCAGGATAATGGAATGGAAAAGCGGTGGCTTTTCCGAGGCAAGGATTAAAAGATTGTTTACCTATTTTATGGGATACCTAAGTATCGGTTTTGCTAATAGGGTCGTAGATACTTTCATACCTAGAATCGTTCCTTTGGCGCTGCTAGCATGGCTAAAGCATGAGCAAGCGGCCTTAATGGCGGCGCTGTTTGCACATATAACAGGTCTTTTCACTTTAGGATAATGGGTTGAATTTGGCCGCAGCTTTACCAGCTTTTCTGGTTGCCGTTTTTACGAGAAGACTATTGGGTAAGGTTATGATTGGCTTGCTTTCCTTGATGAAATTAAGAAATTTCTTTTAATAATTACTAAACATTTTAATGATAGGCCGATATAACCAGTAATGGATTGCCATTACTGGGTTTTTATTTCACAAGAACATATTTCATAAACCGCAACTTTTTGAGTTCGGTCATTACTGTTAGGCAAATGCCGCTTTTTAATGAACATTGGAAGCTTGATTATCAAAAAGGCCAGTGATTACATAAACTAGGGTGAATGTACTTCTGAAAGGTCGTTTTGGTTAGCAGAAATGAAAGCGCTTCTAATTGAAAATGAAACAACCAACGTTTAGAAAACGGGAGTCTGTCTACAATGGGAATAAGCAAATAACTATGGAGGTGCTCAATTGATGAATGTTAATGGTGCCCTAGAGGTTCTTGATCGCATGCGGCTTCCTAATGGTGCATATACTGCAAGTGTTTCCGATGATTATAATTATGTCTGGATAAGGGATGTCGTTTATACAGTAATACCTTTTATAAATGATCCGTCCAATCGTTACGAAAAAGCATATCATGCTTTATTCGACTTATTTCAAACCTATGAGTGGAAGATAGATATTCATACGGTGCAGAAACCCCAGTTTCTATTTGAACATATCCATGCAAGGTATTCCACTGAGCTTAAAGAACTGCCCGATGAGTGGGGGCATGCCCAAAATGATGCGGTAGGTGCCTTTTTATGGGGTGTCGGTGAAGGATATAGGCATGGTAAAAAGGTGATAAGAAACCAACGTGATTTAGAAATTGTCCAAAAGCTGGTCAATTACTTGGAATGCCTGCAATATTGGCAGTCGGAAGATAACGGGATGTGGGAAGAAAATATAGAAATCCACGCTTCAAGCATAGGTGCATGTGTTGCTGGATTGAATTCGGTCAAAATGCTGGTAAACGTCAAGGAAGAACTGATTAAAAAGGGAGAAGAAACACTTCGTTTCCTGCTTCCAAGGGAAAGTTATTCAAAAGAGACGGATTTAGCCCTTTTATCGTTGATTTATCCGTATCGGCTGGTAGACCGTGAAATAGCACTTGAAATATTGAAGAATGTCACAGAGAGACTAGAAAGAACAAATGGTTGCATTAGATATGAGAAGGACCTTTATTATAATGACGGTCAAGAAGCGGAATGGTGTTTCGGGCTTCCATGGTTGGGCTTATGCTACCTTGAACTTGGCATGATGAACAAAGTTAATGAATATATAGATAAAACAAAAATGATCATTCCGGAAAATTGGGAAGTTCCTGAGTTATATATTGGAGGCAGTAATATACCAAACGGGAATACTCCTTTGGCATGGTCAGTCTCATTATCCTATTTATTCTTGACGAAGACTTCAATGATTCGAACTGAACAAATAACATGAAGCATTCATACTGGATACCTTAAAACTCTTCCCAAAAAAAGGGAAGAGTTTTTCTTGGTATAATAATATTTTTACAATAAATGTCTTTTTTCTTTAAAAAAGTGTTTAAATTTACAAAAAAACGGGCATTTATTACAATAACTTCACCTCCATTTGAAGGATTAATATCATTTTCACCGAATATATATAATAACTGGGGAAGGATGGGTAAAATACTATCGAGTTAATACTGATGGAGGGGTTTTATTGAGTACAATTATTGACCAGCTACAAGAGATTTATCCAAGCGATTTCGATTTGTATTTGTTTCATGAAGGCACCCTTTATGAAAGCTATAAAATGCTTGGGGCACACATTGTGACAACATTAGGTAATGAAGGAGTACGCTTCACCGTTTGGGCCCCCCATGCCAAGCAAGTTTCAGTAGTCGGTAATTTTAATAATTGGGACGGAAAAGATCATGCGATGAAACGGATCGAGCGTTCAGGTATCTGGGTGTTGTTCGTACCAGGATTACAAGAAGGGGATATCTATAAATATGAAATACATACACCCGGAAATAAACGTATCCTAAAAGCCGATCCATATGCCTTTTATTCGGAAGTCAGACCAAATACTGCTTCGGTCATTAAAAGGCTGGATAATTTTGAATGGCAAGATTCGAAGTGGATAGCCGATAGGAAAAAGGAAAATATTTATCATAAACCCATGTCCATTTATGAAGTGCACCCCGGAACATGGAAACAGAAAGAAGATGGTGCATTTTATTCGTACCGTGAATTGGCTGATAGATTAGTTGAATATGTGATTGATAATAGTTTTACACATATTGAAATCATGGCCATAATGGAACACCCTTTTGATAAATCGTGGGGATACCAGGTCACGGGTTATTATTCCGTAAACAGTCGGTACGGTTCACCGGAAGATTTTAAATATTTAATTAACCTTTGCCACCAAAAGGGCATAGGTGTAATCCTTGACTGGGTTCCCGCCCATTTTTGTAAAGACGCGCATGGACTTTCCCGTTTTGATGGTACACCTCTCTATGAACCAATTGATTATACGAGAGCAGATCGCCCGTTATGGGGGACATACAACTTTGATTTTACTAAACCTGAAGTAATCAGTTTCCTTATATCAAATGTAATGTTTTGGATGGATGTATACCATATTGATGGGGTCCGTGTCGATGCTGTATCGTCAATGGTTTACTTGAATCATGATAATCCATTGCCGGTCAAGCTGAAAAACCAGTTTGGCGGTGAGGAAAACCTGGAAGCCATACAATTTTTACAAAAACTTAACGAAGTGGTTTTCAAGAAATATCCCAATGCATTAATGATGGCTGAAGAAGCGACAGACCGGCCACTTATAACTTCTCCTACCGATATAGGCGGCTTGGGCTTTAATTACAAATGGAATATGGGATGGACTAACGATATCCTTCGTTATATGAAACTTGAAACAAATGAAAGGCCATATCATCATAATCTCTTAACCTTTTCATTTTTCTATGCTTTTTCAGAAAATTTCGTCTTGCCCTTTTCACATGATGAAGTGGTTCATGGCAAGAAGTCATTATTGAATAAGATGCCAGGTGACTATTGGCAGAAGTTTGCAAATTTACGGTTACTCTTTGGGTATTTCATGACGCATCCTGGAAAGAAGCTACTTTTTATGGGAGGTGAATTTGGCCAATTCATAGAATGGAAAGATGAGGAACAATTGGATTGGCTGCTTTTGGAATATGAATCCCACGAAAAGATGGCATATTACTTCCGTACCCTTCAGGACTTTTATAGCCAAACTTCCTCCCTTTGGAGACTGGATCATGTCCAGGAAGGTTTTGAATGGATCGATCCGAGCAATAGTGAACAAAGCATCATCACCTTTATGAGAAAAGGTAAACGCAAAGGCGATTATTGCATTGTTGTCTGTAATTTTTCTGCACAGACTCATGCTCACTATCAAATAGGTGTACCATCCCAAGGCAAATATATAGAGGTTTTCAGCAGTGATTCAGCAGCTTTCGGAGGATCGGGTCAGATCAATGAAGAACCCATTAATGTCAAAAAGATACCATACCATAATCAACCATACAGCATGGAAATAACTGTACCTCCATTAGGCATTTCTATTTTTATGAAGCAAACAAAAAAAAGACGGGGGAGAGTGACCGAATAATGGGAGCGAAAAAATGGATAGCAATGTTATTGGCAGGAGGCCAGGGTTCAAGGTTAGGTGAATTGACGATTGGTTTGGCAAAACCAGCTGTTCCCTTTGGCGGTAAATATAGAATCATCGATTTTCCATTAAGTAACTGCACTCATTCTGGTATAGATACGGTTGGGGTATTGACCCAATACCAGCCATTGATTCTAAATGATTATGTTGGTAATGGCAAAGTTTGGGACCTTGATTTGGATGTTGGCGGAGTTTCCGTACTTCCCCCTTATCAAGGGAAAGAAGGCGGTGAATGGTATAAAGGGACGGCAAATGCTGTTTATCAAAATATCCAATACATTGATAACTATGATCCGGAACATGTACTGATTCTCTCTGGTGACCATATTTATAAGATGGACTACAGTAAGATGCTGGATTATCACATCGAAAAAAATGCAGAGGCAACAATAGCTGTAATTCAAGTGCCGTGGCAGGAAGCAAGTCGTTTCGGAATCATGAATACCAATGGGGATGATAAAGTCACACAATTTGACGAAAAACCAAAGTATCCAAAAAGTAACCTCGCTTCCATGGGAGTTTACCTTTTCAATTGGAAAACCCTAAGACGTTATTTAATCAATGATGAAAAAGACGAAAATTCTTCCAATGATTTTGGCAGCAACATCATTCCAAAAATGCTTGAAGATCGAAAAAAGCTATATGCCTACCGTTTTAATGATTATTGGAAAGATGTTGGAACGGTCGAAAGCCTTTGGCAGGCACATATGGACTTATTGGAGGATACGCCAAATTTCCAGTTGGATGATCAGCAATGGAAAATTTTTGCCCGCAATGCAAATCATCCGCCGCAATATATATCACCGGATGCCGAGGTCAGTCAGTCGCTTATCAATGAAGGGTGCATGATACATGGGAACATTGAACATTCGGTTTTATCCTATAATGTACAGGTGGGCTATGGGTCAACCATAAAAGATTCAGTCATCATGCCTAATGTCACGATTGGGGAAAACGTTCATATAGAAAGAAGCATCATAGCCAGTAATTGTGTTATAGAAGATGGTGCCGTAGTTGGCGATTCAGCGGTGACATCCGATATTACCTTAATTGGTGAAAATCAGACCATTATCAATCCAAACAAAAAAAAGATTACTCTTAACTAGAAAAAGGGGAAGATGCTATGGAAAATGTGTTGGGTATTATTAACTTAATCAATGAAAGACAACATTTAAAAGATCTGACTGCTCACCGTAATGTAGCATCTGTGCCATTTGGTGGACGCTACCGTTTGATTGACTTTACAATGTCGAATCTCATTAATGCAGATGTATCAAAAGTAGCCGTTTTTCCAAAAGAAAAGTATCTTTCAGTTATGGATCATCTTGGCTCAGGTAAAGAATGGAACTTGGATCGGCGTTCAGGAGGCTTATACATCTTGCCCCCTATCCATCCGGATGAAACGGTAACAGGCGATATGAAGCAATTTTATGATCATCTCAGCTTTTTCGAACGTGCAGAGGCAGATACTGTCATCATTTCCCCAGGAAGCCATGTATGCAAATTGGATTTTAATGAAGTGCTTGATTATCACAAAAAACATAAAGCGGATATCACGGTGGTATATAAGGATTATGTAGGGGAATTGATTGAAAAACCAATTTATCACACCTGCTCGGTAGATTCGGATGAAGACATAACTGATATTAGCTTTTATACCATCCCTAGACCTGGTGACCATGTTTGTCTGGAAACCTTTATCATAAGTAAAACGCTATTGGTGAACTTGATCAAAAGCTGTGTTGCCAGTGGGGAATATGACTTTTTGAAAGACGCTGTGAAAGCAAATCTTCATCGTTTTACCGTCAAAGGTTATAACTTTACTGGTGATATGCCATTCATCCATTCTATTGAAAGCTTTCATGCCAGTAATATGAATTTCCTGAACCCTTCGGTAATCCGTTCTTTCTTCGGGGATACTTGGGATGTTTATACGAAAATCAAACATGAGGCACCGACCAAATATTCAAGTTCTTCGAAGGTTACCAATTCATTGATAGCCAACGGTTGTGATATTGAAGGGATTGTCGAAAACAGTATACTCTTCCGTGGTGTAAAGGTGAAAAAGGGTGCTATAGTAAGAAATAGCATCATCATGCAAAAAGGCGTGATTGAAGAAGGAGCCATCGTTGAAAATATCATAACTGATAAAGAAGTGAGAGTTACTAGTGAAAAATCAGTTATTGGTTTAAAACAGCCTACAGTAATAAAAAAAGCGGAAGTAATTTAATAGAGGAGGTGCGGCAATGAATGTTGTATTTGCTGCTTCAGAATGCGCCCCTTTTATAAAAACGGGAGGGCTCGGAGACGTTATAGGCGCGCTCCCGAAAGCGCTGAAAAAACAGGGAGTCCATGTAAGTGTAATCCTACCTAAATACGCGGATCTTCCTAACCAATTCAAACAGGAATTGGAACATATTACGAGTATTGAAGTTCCTGTTGGTTGGCGCCAGCAATTTTGTGGCATCGAAAAACTTGTTGCTAACGGAATTACATATTATTTTCTGGATAATGAATATTATTTCAAAAGGCATGGTAGTTATGGTTTCTTCGATGATGGCGAAAGGTTCGCCTTCTTTTCCCGTGCAATTTTAGAGGCTTTACCCTATTTAGAAGAAAAACCGGATGTTATACACTGCCATGATTGGCAAACGGGCCTTGTCAGCGTTTTGAAGAAAGCCCATTATCATAATCACCCATTCTATCAGGATATTAAAACGATATTTACGATACATAATTTACGGTATCAAGGAGTTTATCCTAAAGCTGTATTAGCTGAATTACTCGATTTGAGTGAGTTATATTTTAATATCGATGGTCTTGAATTTCATGGGAATGTAAGTTATTTGAAAGCGGGCCTTGCTTTTTCTAACATAGTCACAACTGTAAGCCCAAGTTATGCGGAAGAAATTCAGATACCTTATTTCGGGGAAAATCTGGATGGGTTTTTACGTAAGAGAAATGGTGAGCTTAAAGGGATTATCAATGGAATCGATTATGAGGAATATAATCCTGCAGCAGATGAACATCTTGCTGTTCCATTCGATTCTTATGAGGGTAAGATGGAGAATAAACGTCAGCTACAGGAATCGCTGGGTCTTCCTGTCAATGATGACGTACCGGTTTTATCAATGGTAACTAGGCTTGTTGATCAAAAAGGAATAGATCTTGTTCTCCATGTTTTTCATGAAATGATGAACCAAGGAGTTCAATTCATTCTTTTAGGTACGGGTGAAGACCAATATGAATCGGCATTTCGTCATTTAGCTGACCAATATCCAAATCAGGTTTCAGTCCATACATATTTTGATGAGGGGCTGGCAAGAAGGATATATGCAGGTTCGGATTTATTCCTGATGCCATCACAATTCGAACCATGTGGTATCGGCCAACTCTTGGCACTGCGTTATGGTACACTGCCTTTAGTGAGGGAAACTGGCGGACTTCGTGATACGGTCATACCATATAACCAATTTACTGGTGAAGGCAATGGCTTCAGTTTTACGAATTATAATGCACACGATATGCTCCATACAATTGAGCAATCTGTTGGTCTGTACAAATTCCAGCCGAAAAGATGGAGGAAAATGGCCGAAAATGCAATGAAGTTAGACTTCAGTTGGACATCATCGTCATTAAAGTATATGGAGCTGTATGAAAGTTTGATTCCTGTCATGAAGTGATAACTGGATAGGTAATACACAAAGCACTTGCGAACATTGTTTTCGTAAGTGTTTTGTTTCTTTTACCATCAAATATGGGTATATGATATTTATATATAAAATATTGCTGTGTAGGAGAATGAAAAGATGAAAAGAAGAAGGATGGAAATTGTATTTTTATTTATATTAATTGCTTCAGTTTATATGATCCTGTTCACTCAAGTTAGCTTCGACGTGAAGCTATTTTTTATTGGATTATATATTTTGGTCATGTTTATCACCCTATTTTCACTCATGCTCGAAAATAGATTTGCCCACGAGACACTTTTATGGATGTATGTGCTTTTGTTTTTCCCGGTATTTGGATATGTGTTTTATCTATTCTCAGGTCAGCTCTATTTAAAGGGGTATTTATTCCGAAGTAAAAGGAAAAAAGATCGAGAAGAATGGAAGAGTCTTGTTACACGGGTATCCTCTCCAGATTTATCGTTCTTGAATGATCATCAGCAATCATTCGCAGCTTTTGCCAAAAATGCATCTGAGACCACCATTAGTACATCATCGAAAACGGAAGTATTGAAAAATGGCAACGAAACGTTTACAGAAATCATAAGACAGTTAAAAAAAGCTGAGAAATTCATCCATATTGAATACTATATTTTTCGTTCCGACAGGCTTGGTACTGAAATTATAGATATCCTTATTGAAAAAGCAAAAAATGGTGTGGAGGTTTTATTCATTTTTGATGCGGCAGGAAGCTTAAGCCTATCAAATAATGAAGTTAAACGGATGAAAAATGCAGGGATTAAAGCCTATCCATTTTCGCCATTGAAACACGGTTTTTTCAATCAAAAATTTAATTTTAGAAATCACCGTAAAATCATAATCATAGATGGGGAAGTTGGCTTTGTAGGAGGTTTAAACGTAGGAGAGGAATACTTAGGCCGAAATAAAAGCATTGGTTTTTGGAGAGATACACATATGGTCCTTAAAGGTGAAGCGGTATATATGCTTCATACCGTTTTCCTTTTGGATTGGGAATATGTCAGCGGTGAAGATGTATTGCAAGGACGTCCAGAATTCAAGAATAAAGTGGTACAAGGGGATGGAGCTGTCCAGGTGGTAGCAAGCGGACCTGATACACAACAGGGGATCATGAGTGATTTTTACTATTCACTCATCACGAACGCCACAAAATCAATCTGGATTGCAAGTCCATACTTCGTACCAAATCAAGCGATTAAAGCAGCAATTAAACATGCCGCAATTAAGGGGATACAAGTCAGGGTTATGGTTCCGGCAGTAAATGATGGGTTTTTAACCCAATATGGCAGTCGCTCCTATTTCGGTGAGCTGCTTCAATTCGGCGTAGAGGTATACTCGTACAAAAAAGGTTTTCTACATCAGAAACTTATTATCGTAGATGGTGATATGGCATCCATAGGAACGGCAAATATGGATATGAGGAGTTTCCATCTGAATTTTGAAGTGAATGTCTTTCTTATGGGCAGCCGTACCATTGAAGATCTCATCACTCATTACAAAGAGGATATGATGGATAGTGACAAACTAGATCCTATCGTGTATAACAATCGTGGTTTACTGGAACGTTCAAAAGAATCATTTGCCAGATTGTTTTCGAATGTACTCTAATGGGAAAAAAAGCAGATAAATAGTATAGTTGAAATGTAAAGAAATTAATTGGCCATAAGGAGAATTTAAGAGATTATGAAATTGGTTTCCTGGAATGTAAATGGAATTAGAGCTTGTGTTAAAAAAGGATTTTTAGATTACTTTAAAGATGTGGATGCAGATATTTTCTGCCTTCAAGAAACTAAGCTTCAAGAAGGTCAGATTTCACTTGAGTTGGAAGGATACCATCAATATTGGAATTATGCACTGAAAAAAGGATATTCAGGTACAGCCATTTTCACGAAGGAAAAACCGCTTTCAGTGAAATATGGTGTAGGAGAGCTGGATGAGGAGCCGGAAGGCAGGATCATAACATTGGAATTCGAGAGTTTTTATATGGTGAATGTTTATACCCCCAATGCAAAAAGGGATTTATCAAGATTGAATTACCGTCTCGAATGGGAAGATGAGATGATAAAATATCTTAAGGAACTGGACTTGGTGAAGCCGGTTATCTTTTGTGGCGACCTCAATGTCGCACACCAGGAAATCGACTTGAAAAACCCAAAACCCAATATAGGGAATTCCGGTTTTACAAATGAAGAACGTGGAAAGATGGCTGAATTACTTGATTCAGGGTTTATCGATACATTTCGTCATTTTTATCCAGACCAGGAAGGCTCTTATACTTGGTGGTCATATATGGCAAAAGTCAGGGAGCGGAATATTGGGTGGAGAATCGATTATTTCATTGTTTCAAAACGTCTGGCGGAATCTTTAATAGATGCAAACATTCACTGCGATGTCATGGGCAGCGATCATTGCCCGGTCGTTTTGGAAACAAACCTCTAAATGGAATAAATTCGGTTAAATGGGGATACTAATGGTTATCCATATTCAACAGGAGGTTTGATTATGAACACATTTATCGTGGGCTTTCATCAAGAAGATAATGTAGACAGCATGCAAGTGCAAAAATTGACGTCGGCTGAGTTTGAAAAAGCAACATCACGCGGATTTCGCAGGTTATTTGAACTGGATACAAATATCGGTTATTTCGTATTTTTTGATGCTGAAGATGATGAGGGTGATTTATCCCATCTAGTTTTACAGTATGAAGAAGATAATCAGGATCCAAGTGATTGTTACTCCTTTACTAAAAATGATTTTTATGAGTTCATGGCACTTTATTTACAAGGGATGGATGAAGTGGAAGTGGAGGATGAAGAAGATGATGACAATGAAGAGTACGGACCAATTCATCATCTTGCCCATTTGATGTTTCATATTGTTGAAGAAGGAAAATCCGTAAAGCCATAATTGGCCGAGTAATGTAATGATAGGTACTTGTGAGCTTTGTGACAGGGATGAGATAGAACTGACCATCCATCATTTAACACCTAGAGAATTTGGCGGAAGCCATTTACCAATAGCCTATCTCTGTAAATCTTGCCACAAACAGATTCACGCACTGTATTCAAACCGAGAACTGGCCATCCGACTAAATACCGTGCTTTTGTTAAAAGATGATGAAGGATTAAAAAAATATTTAAAGTGGATTAAAAAACAACCGGTAACGAGGGCAGTGAGAATAAGAAAATCAAAAACGAAATAAAGCAAAAGCCCATCTTAATAAGATGGGCTTTTGTTTTTCATTTTCAGCTTGCTTTACTTTTCAACCGATCCAATAAAAATCCACCTTTAAAATAACGTGGTTCATATGAAATGATGAAAGCCTTAGGTTCAAACTTTTCAACGGTTGCTATCAATTCTTGTTCCCGATTGCGTTTGGTCAAGATTTCCATCCGATAACGGTTGCTATCCCTGCCCTCGCCCGTATAAAGAGTTACACCAAATCCGTTGTTCCTCAATGTATCTACCAAATGTTCATTTTTGGTTTGAGTATTAACGGTTACATTAATAAAACCGATGGCAAGTTTTTGCTCAATTTTCGTACCAAAAATTATTCCGATTCCAAAACCGACTGCATATACAACCATGGCGAGTATGCTTTGGTCACCGCCAAATACGAGGGATAATCCAAAAACGTATATTAACATTTCTGCGATACCCAGTATCGAGGCGAGTATGGTAATATTTTTTACTAAGAAAATGGTTCGCAATGTGTAAATCGGAACATAAATAAGTTGTAATAGTAGAATCAGAAGTATTTCTTTCACTTGAGCACCTCACCAAAATCTTCCAGTTTGATTAGACGTTTCAAATTGGGGATTGTTCATTCCATAAGTAACATCTTCCCTAATATAACCACATCATAATAGGGGAATTCAATGGGGAATATTATGTATTTTTTGTGTCATTTCCATGGACACAGAATTAAAAATCCCCTAAGATTTTTCAATATTCTTTTTTTAATTAATTTGGTATCATTATCCTTATTAATTCATATGGGGGAATGATGATGTTTAATTATGATGGTCGGATATTCAAAGCTAAAATCAATTCTGAAAATGGAGAAGTGTCAGGAGACACTACCTTCCACTATTCACAAGACGGCTCAATTCTTTCAGCAAGTTATCAGGGGGGAGAGATTGTTAAAGGGACTTTAATAGGGCTGGTCAATCTGGATGGAACTTTGGAATTCAGGTATAATCATATCAATGAAAAAGGGGAAATTAGAGGAGGCAGCTGCCTTTCCACCCCTGAAATGCTGCCTGATGGAAGGTTACGCTTGCATGAAAAATGGAAATGGTCAGATCTCGAACGGACTGAAGGACATTCCATCATTGAAGAAGTGAGAAAATAACAATCTACTTAGAGGGGTTTGAGGACAATTACTACTATTTGTTTAGTGCGGCATGGTCAAACAGATTGGAATGCACTAGGAAAACTGCAAGGGCAGACTGATATTCCTTTAAATGAACTTGGAAAGATACAGGCACGGCAATGTGGTGAATTTTTGTCAAAAGATGATTGGGATGTAATTATTACAAGCCCCCTGAAGAGGGCAAGGGAGACGGCGGATATCATTTCGCACTATATTGAAGTCCCGGTTATTGAAAAAATGGAATTCATTGAAAAGAATTTTGGAGTCGCTGAAGGAATGACTGCAGCGGAAAGGAAGTCTGCATTCAGGGATAAAGATTATCCTGGTCAGGAAAATCAGGAATCTCTACGAAACAGGCTGATGAATGGGCTCCAGGAAATTCAGAAGGAGTATCCTGAGAAGAAAGTTATACTTGTTGCACATGGAGCCGTCATTCATTTTATTTTACGCTTGATGTCAAATGAGTCAATCGTATCCAACGAAATGCGCTTGTTCAATGCATGTTTGAGTACGATTAGATTTGAAGTTGATTCTTGGATAATTGATGATTTCAATCAAGTGAATCATTTATCTTAGTCCTATAAAGCTAGGTTAGTTAAAAAGGAAATGGTTGATTGAAAAGCTAATTATAGAAAGAAGGAAATCATGACTAATAAGAAGGCATTGATTTTAGGCGCTACAGGTATGGTAGGCACCCAGTTGGTTAAAGAGCTAGGCAAAAGCAAAATCTATAGTGAAATCCATTTGCTGACAAGAAGGGCACTGAAACTCCCCTATCCCAAATGCATAGGACATGTTGTGGATTTCGATAATTTATGTAAGTATGCCGATTTGTTCAAAGTCACCGATGTGTTCATTTGTTTGGGTACAACGATCAAAAAGGCTAAATCGAAGGAAGCATTTCGTAAAGTGGATTATGACTATGTAATTGAAGCAGCTAGATTGGCAAAGACATCCAATGTTGAAAAAATACTCGTCATAACGGCCATGGGTGCCAATTCCAAATCAAAGTTCTTCTACAGCCGTGTTAAAGGTGATGTGGAAGGTACACTACAACATCTGGCATTGAATACTGTACATATTTTCCGTCCTTCCTTACTTCTTGGAGAACGAAAGGAATTCAGGGCAGGTGAAAAGATTTCTGGGCTGCTAAGTACTTTTGCAAAATTTGTCTTTGTAGGCCCTTTACGTCCATATCGTGCAATAGAAGCAAACAAAGTAGCTGCTGCAATGTACGTTGCGGCCCAAACGACGGCAAAAGGATATCATTTTTATGATTCTGCTGAAATAGAGGAACTTGCACAAAGAGTTACGATTAATAGTGATCATCAGGATAAAATAGTAAAAAAATAGATACAAGTTTCCTGTAAAAATGAAGGTTTGGGAAGACCATGCCGACGATATACTGAAAACGAGCCCCAATAGGCCCGTTTTTAAATTCCTAGACAAATTTTGATCCCCCTTAAAAGAAAAAAGGAAGTGGAGTGTAATAAAGGTGGAGAACCAGAAGGTCTTGGTAATAAGCAATGCCAAAAGGTTTTTAGTTGTTTCTATAGCTGAGTTAGCTCAATAAGAAAACCGAGTATAAAGATCCAGGTCTTTTTTAGAAATTTTTCTGGTAATGTTTATAGTGCTTTAGACAAGTTATCGATCGCTTCTTGTTCTGATGGGACAAAATAAACATTGTTACCTTTATTACACTCATAAATGAAATCTTTCAGTGGCTTACTGGTATAAGATTAAAAATCCCCTATGATTGCAAATTTAATATGGTAGTTGGCAAATTTTTGAAGGGTCTCTCCTGCAAGTTTTGTACAAAGCTTAAAAAAATCTTCTAAAATTGCTTCTTTGTTTAGTGCTATTCGACTGCTCCCGGTTTTGTTACTAATCGTCATAATAATATCCAATGCACTTTGCTCATCTGTTAGTACGATTGAATCCGTATTAGCTGTTGCAATGATATGTCCATTCGCTTCTGTCATTTTTATAATCATCTTCACTCCTCCATTCAAATTTAAGTATATATTTCTTATCATTTAAATAAAGACTGCTTCAGCAGCCTTTATTCATCTAACTATAACTGACATTTAGCTTAAATACCCCAGCTGTGCTGCTCCATAACTTGGCCCTATAATTGAATCAATAGTACTGTGTGTTCCTTTTAGCTGGTTATCTAAATAATGAAGCCCTAGATAAAATTGACTTCCTTTTTTATAAAGCATTTATAAATTTGAGGAAATGGAGGACAAAGGATTACTATTAATTATAAAAACTTGCCTGTAAAAGGCTCGTTTTAGACTGTAGTCAAACTCGAAGAAAAGCCAGTTTACCTACATTTTTTTATTTATAAACGTTTCAGTTGATTGGAACGGAAGGTAGGAGACTCCTGAGGTGAAAGCGAGTATCTGGAGTGGAAATCAACGTTCAAATCTTCCGGATGAAACTTGATTGTAACAGTGATTTCCACTACAATTTGTAGTGGGAGGTGGAAAAGGATGAATATTAAAAATTTTAAATATGATGAAGTTGGACTGAATCGTTTCTTTGGTCCATTGGAAGCAAATATCATGGAATATTTATGGGATAAAGATGAACAAAGCATTAAAGCGGTTCAACAATCATTGGAACTTGACAAACCTATCAATTTCAACACAGTAATGACCGTAATGAATCGTTTAGTCGAAAAAGGCATTCTTGAAAAGAGGTCTGAAGGAAGGCTTTCATTATTTCGCCCGGTGCAGTCCAAAGAGGAGTTTTTTGAAGAGCAGTCAAAGAAACTGACTGAGAACTTGCTGGATGAATTTGGTGGAGCGGTCATAAGCCATATGCTGGATGCCATGAAAGACGCTGACCAAGGTTTAATTGAAAAATTGGAACAAAAAATTCAATCGTTAAAAAAGGATAAATTATAATGTGGAAGAGAAAGTCTTATTTTGTGATAAGCCTGAGTCTTTTAATTGCCTGTGTGGTATGGTGCCAAATGGGAGCTTTTTTAGTACACATCTTTTTTGGCGTGAATATTAAAGCTAATTTCTTTAAATTTTGTTTTAGTTTATTCAAGGAAGATTCAGTATACTACTTTGTGGTCGTCACACTGCTCAGTATTATAATATCCTATAGCATATTGAGCACCTTATTCAAAATTGCAGAGCAATATTTCTTATCCAGAAGGTTTAAACAAAAACTTTTTCTTTCAAAAAACGATGATATGACAAGGAATGTAAATGAAACATTCAATCGGGTCAACAATGATATCTTAGTTGTGAACGCTGAACAGCCTCTTGCGTTTACGCTTGGTTTCAGGCGGCCTTTCATTGTGTTCAGTACTGGTTTAATTCGATTACTGGACTTCGATGAACTAGAAGCGGTAGTGGAGCATGAGGCCTGTCACCAAAAGAAATATGATCCACTGGTCATCTTTATTTTACAGTTGATTTCAAATGCATTATGGTTTGTCCCATTGACAAAATGGTGTCATAAAAATTACAAAATAATAAGTGAATTATCAGCCGACGAAAATGCGGTTCATAAAATGGGGACTGAATTAGGAATAAGTACCGCTTTATTGAAGTTAATTAAACATGGGTGCACTGATAAATCCTCTCCTATCCTTGTTCATTTCTCGAATGAATCAGTTAACTATAGACTTCAGCAATTAATTGATCCCCATAAAACAATTCCTTTAAGGGCTGAAACTACCACGATTTTTGTTTCCATTTATGTTTTGGTTATCCTTATAGGAATGACTATAGTGATTGTCTGATGACTTTCACTTGATTTCTTTACCACTTTACACTACACTTTGTAGTGTTAAATAAAAAAAAGGAGATGTGTCATGAATAAACAAGAAATCGGTACCTTTTTATTAAGAGTTATGTTGGGAATTTCATTTTTCTTGCATGGTTTGTCAAAATTCAAAGGTGGATTGGAAAATACTTCAGGGTGGTTTCAAAGTATAGGCATTCCGGGATTCATGGCCTATGTAGTCGGTATGATTGAATTAGTTGGAGGAATTGCTTTAATAATAGGTCTTGGAACAAGAATAATTTCTGCCCTCCTTGTATTCATCATGGCTGGTGCAATTGTTTATGTAAAATTCCCAGCAGGTTTTATGGGGAATGGGGAAACCTCAGGGTATGAACTGGATCTCGTTCTTATGATTATTGCCCTTCACCTAGTATTGAATGGAAGCCGCTTCCTATCTATAGACTCTAAGTTACCAAAACTAAAAAAAACACAGGATTCAGAAATGATAGCAAGTTAATAAGATTAAACGACATTACAAAAATTCCAACACTTTATAAGCATTCTTGAGGCATGATACCGGTAATCTACTAGGGTCATGCCTTTTTCATTTCACCTAATCTTATTTGAAATGTTTTGAAAAACAGGAATAAAAGAAGTTTTCCATAACTGCCATAACGTGACATACTTTGTCTATACATCAGTAACCTTGGAATTTTCAATTCAACATTTAGAAAATTTGATAGTTTTCTGTAAATTTCCGTTGACGAACGCATGTTCCGTGTTATAAAATTCAATCATGGGTAATAATGGTATAGTGATTATTGCCATTGACAGTTCAAAAGCAAGCTTGGAAATTTCCAAGCTTAGTAAAAAAATCAAACCAAAAGGAGTTTTCTAATTATGACCATGCGATTATCTCCATATTTAATGATGAACGGAAATGCGAAGGAAGCGATTCAATTTTACGAAAAAGCATTGGATGCAAAAGTCCTCTTTAATCAAACTTTTGGAGAAATGCCAGAAAATCCTGAATTTCCTCTGCCAGAAGAAGCAAAGGATCTTGTGGCACACGCAATGTTAAAGGTTGGGGAAACGGACTTCATGTTTTCGGATACGTTTCCAGGTCAAACCAGTCAATCTGGAGATCAAGTCACGATCTGCATTTCAATTAACGAAATTGAAAAATCAAAACGAATCTTTGAAACTTTGTCGCAAGGTGGAGAAGTGAAAATGCCTCTGCAGGAAGCTTTTTTCAGCCCTGCTTATGGGATTGTAACAGACAAATTCGGTGTAACCTTTCAAATTTATACAGAGGGTGAAAAATGATTTGTTAAATAATAACAGCTGTTTTGGTGAATAGTTGTAGCTGTAATGTGTGAATAAATAAATCCCGATTTCTCATTAATATCACTGAGAGATCGGGATTTTTAAGTATGACTCTTATCTCTTTTCATAGGGCATCAAAAGATCCCGGAAGCATATAAGATAACAGCACGTTTATAGATTAAGTAGGCGTCCATTCTCACTGTCACTGGATTCTAGATTCAATCTGAATGTATATATATTGCTCGGAACTCCACCAATGATATCATGAATACGCAGTTACGATATTTTTTCTGGTTCCACAATTTTACTCTGATACATTATCGTTATCTCCCTGTGATATTCGTCATATATTCTTCATCTATTTGTTCTTTGTTTAGAATATGCCTATGCTATTATATAAAACATTGAAATACAAATTAGGCTCCTTCTTTGTAAAAATTTTTCCTTTTAATAAGGTACTATCATATCATTCGAAGTACGATTCATTGCGTAATAAGGGGAAAGGGGGAACAATGTGAACACAGATCAAGCTTTCGACCTGCTAAAGGATGCAGGAGTAACAGAAAGCAATAGTATACAAACTGTTAGACGCTGGCTTCGTGAAGGTAAGATTAAATATGAGGGAGGCAACGGGAATAGGAAAACCGGATACATAATGGATGACACAGATCAAGCATTTGAAATGTTAAAAGATGCAGGAGTAACAGAAAGTAATAGTGTACAGACTGTCAGGCGCTGGATTGGCGAAGGGAAGATTAAATACGCCGGGAACGGAAAAAGGAACACCGGATACATAAGCGATGACACAGCTTCAAAGCTGGCTATAAATGATAGTATAAATCAAAATAAGGACGAAATCATACACCGATTAAAATTAAAAATACAAGCTCAAGAAAAGCATATAGAAGGTATCGAAGAGCTTCATGAGACAGCAAAAAGAATATTGATTCAGCAAAGGGATATGTTCAAAAAGGAAGTTGCCATACTAAAGAATGAGAAAAGTGAATTACAAAATGAATCAAAGGATTTATTAAAAGAAAATATTGAATTACGTAATGAATTGATAAAATTAAAAGAAAAAATCAGAAACAATTACATGATTGACTCCACTATTCAATCAAATGATTATAGTGAAAAATTAGGGCTTTCTAAAATGGCGAGCGATAAAGAAGTATTGGCAGAATATAAAGGGTTACTAAAAATAACTCATCCAGACCATAATGGCAACGCGAAGGTATTTCATTACATTAAGACTGATTACGATAATTTTAGAAAGAGCAACAAAGGTAAATGAATAGTGAATGCATGCAAAGGTATTTTTACATCAAACCTAAAGAAAAACCTAGGGTAAAAGCGTAATTTGAAACGTCGGAAATAGTATGATGGGACGAAACAGTGCCAATTTAGACTATTGATCATTATTTTTTGTTTGGCGATTTTAAAATAGGAGATTTTTAAATGAACGAATAGGTGCCTTTGTTCATTAGGCACCTAAAATTGAGGCTTTTAAATTCTATCGTTTACACATCATGAGCGGCTACTCTGTCTCCTCATCCATTGTGTTGCAACCCATTTTTCCCCAGTGATAACGGGCGCCCCACCGTGTAAAGTTAGTTCGTTTAGGTTTTTATCGTTGTAAAAATATTCGAAATACACAGCCATTCCCTTTCGCGGGGATACTGAAAAATTCAATTTAGGAAAAAAAGTTTCCCCTCCATGCTCCACATCATTTAAGTACAAGATGATTGTGCTAATTCTATTATTTTTTGCTGCAATACTTGAAGATGTAAAAAAATCAAAATGAGCTTTATACTCTTGTCCAGGAGTGTATTTAAGAATTTGAATACCCTCTCCATGTTCAACGGGTATATTCATGATTGTTGATATCCTTTTTTCAATTTTGGTAAGGATGTCATATTCATTTTCTTGAAAAAACATACTGCTGCTTGTTCTTATCTCATTTACTTCGTGCGTAACTCCAATTTTGGAACGATTCATTTTGTCTTTTGACAATTCAATAAGTCCGTCACATTCTTCGTCACTCAAAACATTTTCTAAAACTACAATTAGAGGTTCTTCTAATCTAGCAACTACATTGATTTCTCTGTCTTCCGTTTTGATTTTATTTCCAATATGATTAAAAATCGTTTGTTCTTTACTTGTTTTATTATCCACTGTCAACTTTCATCGACTCCCAAAAGAATGAATTTTCAGAACAAAAAGTTTGGATTATTCTGTAAGCGTTTTCCCATGTTAATTATACCATGAACATTGTTATGTATCTGTTACTTATTTCCGTCGACAAGTAAAAATTACTGGATGAACTGGCGCTTGACTATAGCAAACTTTAATCTTTTACATAAAATATAGGAAGCTCACAATATGAACAAGTCTCTTTGCATGGATTTTCATGTGTGTATTTTCACTAAAATCCTTACGTGAATTTTTCCTTCTGTTCAAATAAGAGTAAAAATGATGCTTGCTTGTTCACATTTTGTGAAAGGTATATCATTCCTCTTTTATTATAGAAGGGTTTATATAAGCTATTCTCTTAACCCTATAATCAAAGCCGTTTTCTTTCAGAATGTGCACAATGACAAGGGGACGGAGGATTCATCACCAAGAGTCTTAGAGAAAAAGAGACAAAGGATAAAAAGTAATAGTACGATAGGGAATGTTAAGGAGTGATTGAAAGTGGAGGACTTTAAATCTATCTGTGTTACTGAAGGAATTAAAAAAGTGGATGTGATAAAAAATCCGACGTCGTTTCCACTGATCGGAAAGGGGGCGCAAGGGGCCGTTTTTAAAATTTCTTCAGATAAATGTGTGAAAATTTGTGCAAAACCAGAATTTGCGGCTAAAGAGGGAAATGTATTAAAAATTGGACAGGAGTCTCCCGCTATTCCACGGCTTTATGAGGTGGGGCATAACTATATTATTATGGAATATCTTGAAGGGCCAACTTTATTTCAATATTTAGAATCTGGGGGGATTCTATCCGAAAAATTGATGAGGCAAATTCTTTTTGTTTTAAAAGAAATGAAGCGATTAAAGTTTACCAGATTGGATGCCGATTTGCGCCACATTATTGTAACTAAGGAAGATGAATTAAAAGTAATAGATCATTATAGCTCCTTTACACGGATTCGAAACAAGCCAGAGTTGATATTCAAAGGTCTAAAAAAGTTAGGTTTATTACCAATGTTCTTGGAAGAGTTAAAAGAAATGGATCCCGAATCCTATATAGAATGGAAAAATTTATAAATAAAAAAAGTAACTCCTTTAAAGCAAATAAGAGTTACTTTTTTCTATGGAAAAAACCAGCGTTATTTGGGATTGCTATGATGCTGGATGATACGTTCAACGATTTCAGGCAATTTATTTTTCTGTTCTAAAAGAAACTTGTAGAGAGCATCTCTATCCTTCGTTTTCACATTCCACTCTTTAGGGATGGATTCGATTACTTGATAGATCGATTTGTTCGGCAATTTCACAATTTTTTCTATAAACGATGTAAGCTCTTTGTGATCATCGAGAAGAGAGAAGGCCCACTTATAAAAAGGCCAATGGTAATTATATACTGGTGTTTCACTTAGCGTTTGAGCAGACCATTGGTAGCGTCCTGGAAAAACTCTGCCATGATCAATCATATGGACATAATAGCCGCCATCGCTGAGATTTTCCAAAATGACATTCATCGTACCTCGATCAGAGTTATTCACCCATTGGTCGAATACCGTTATACCGGCAAGCATATCCCGGTTTTTAACATCCGTCTTTGTGGGAGGATTTTCTCTAACATTCTCGAAAACGGTACTGTTTTTAATAAATACACAGCCATATTGGTATCCAGAACTATAGTTGTGTTTAGTGGATTGTAATTCAGGCGTCTTCTTGATGAAATCTTCCGGTATATATACAAGATCAAATGGGATAACGGGAAGTGAAAGGAGCTCTGCCAACTTTCCGATCAGGTATTCATTGACCACTTCCTTTTCTCTGCCTTTCTTAGTATCGAACCACTTCACGACATATTCTTTACCATCGCTGAAAAGAATGACATGTGCGGTTCCGCCCCTTAATGTTTGTACATATCGAACTGGATATTTTGTCATATCACTTTGTCTCCTTTAAAAATATTTGTCTAGCTCTTTTTCATTTTCACCTTATCTTTTTTTATTAACATTATTGCTTCTGTATTGATTGATGAAATTCGTTAAAAGTTTCGGTAAATGACTTTTCTTTTCTAAAAAGAAATTTGTACAGCGCTTCACTTTCTTCCTTTGGGAAGGAATATAAATGATGTTAAATCCCTTCATTTAGCATAGAGAAGGCAAATGGATAAGTTTCTTGGTAACTGATACAGTACCTGAGAACTCATTTTTGCATACTACGATATCACCCGAATTCTGGGATCAATCATATAGACAAAATTGGCGCCTTCACTAAGTTCTAGTAAAATACTATTTTCGATAAATAAACACGAATAGTGGATCTGAACACTAAATTTGTATTTTTGGAATGTAATGGGAGTGTTTTTATGATTTCGTCTTGGGTATAAATTAGTCCGACGGGGACAAAAGGAAGGAACATTGCTAATTTATTGCACACATACTCAATTACTACTATTATTGGTTCTTTTATTTCCAGTGCCATTCATTTATTTACAAACTTTTTACCATCGCTAAAAAGAATGACATGTACCTTTCCACAAATTAATGATTTTAAGAGCTCAACAGGTTATTTTGGACTGACCCATGGTTAATTAATTTCGTTGTTTTTTTCTATTAAGCTGTATAGCCTTTGTTGTTCGATGATTTGTTTATTCAAATCGAAATTTTCATCAATTACCTGTCTTGCACTTCTGGTATATCTCTTCCATACTCTTGGATGACTCAGGAAATATTTTAGACCTTGAGCCAATTTTAAATCATCTTTCTCAGGAACAAGGTAACCTGTTTTTTTATGCTCAATCAATTCCGGAATCCCACCGTGAAAGGTGGAGATGACTGGTAAACCACTTGCCATGGCTTCTTTTAATGCATTTGGAACCCCTTCTACATCGCCATCTTCACCTGTTTCACTGGCAAGGCAAAAAAGGTGGGAATCTCTTAATTCGTTAGAAATTTGGTTTGAATCCATTGGTCCTCTAAGAAAAACGCGTTCGTTTAATTGATTTTCATCAATGAAAATTCTTAACTTCTCTTCATCTTTACCTGTCCCAATGATGTGCAGTGTCGTTCTTGGGTATTCCTGATGAATCCGTTGAAAAGCCTTCAAAAGTGTAAGGAATCCCTTTTTCTCGACAAGTCTGGCTACGGACAAGATTCGGATTTCTCCTTCATTAGGTAGGGAACGTTGGACAAATGGATATAAATCTAAATCCAGCCCCCCATATAGTACATGTATTTTATCTTCTTTAAATCCTAATTTTTTTAATTCATCTGCAAGAAAGTGGCAAACTGGAAAACAAGCAGCTCCATGTTTTACTAAATTTTGATATCGGAGGACATTTTTGCGAAATCTCTTATATGTTTGAGTGGAAGAATCACGTCCTCGAAAATGTACTACCAAAGGAATATCATACTCTGTAGCTGCTGGTAATATATCGATGGAATGTTTCCCCTGATGAGCGTGAATCGCGACGACATTTTGCTCCTTAAAGAAGGCTCCAAGGTCTTGAATGTCGTTCAAATTATAATAGTGTTCAAACTGATATTGAACATTGTCGCAATTTGGGTAAGGTCCTATAACAATAGGACGATATTGATCCAGCATAATGATCTGATTGTACATAAATCCTTGATTGATTTTTATAGGTTCTCTAATATAAAAAGCGATTGTCTTCACTATTTCAATCCCTTTCTTCTCTCTAAAATCAAATTTTCGATAAAACTTTGAAATATTTGTCGATCTCGTTCAGAAAGATCTTTCGGAAAAGCGGACCACTTAAAAAATTGTACTTTTTGTATTTCTATATCATCTGGTTTTAAATCTCCGCTGAGTATTTCTTCAGTAACGTAAGCAATGTTGACTGAAAAGTATTGATCACCATTAGGCAGCTTCGTAAAATAGTCCTTCCCTGAAAAAACGCCAATTAATTGAAGGTTGCCGATGTTAATTCCTGTTTCCTCCAAAATTTCACGTCTGCATGCCTCTTCCGCAGATTCTCCTAATTCGATGAAGCCGCCCGGCAATTTCCACATCTTTTCGGATTGTACCATCAGAAAACGGCTGTTCTGATCGATAACCAAAACGGTGACCCCAGTAAGTATCAAAGCTCTGGTTCCAACGAGAGCACGTAAATCTTCAATGTATCCCATCTCAAGTCTCCTTTCTGATCTTTTCTGGTTAATCCACTTTTATAGTAAATGCAAAATGGAAAAGATTCGAAACGGACAAGCACATATATTTGTTTGTTTTTTGTAAAGTTCTTAAATGTATGTGTATGAGCATAAGACACTGAAGAAATGCTAGGAAAAGCTTTCCTTAAGAGAATTAAGCATCAATTGCTAATATCTCGTACTTAAGAACTCAGTAAAAGAAGGTATGACTTAATTTTGTGAAAAAGTGTTATTACCCTAAAGCAATTATTAGATGATTACATAGTATAGATATTATGGTTATTAATAAGCAGAAAAGTGGTGGTAGATTAGATGAATGATTTTAAATTAATAAGGGTTGAAAGAATAGAAAAGAACGGTAAAAAGGAACTTCTTATTCATAATCCAACCACATTAAAACTAATTGGGGCAGGAAGTCAAGGTGCAGTTTTTCAGCTTGATGAAGATATTTGCGTAAAAATTTATGTCAATCCCAATGCAGCAAATAAAGAGGGGAAAGCGCTTGAAGCAGCGAAGGATACCCATATTGTTCCGAGGTTATATGAAGTCGGACCAAACTATGTAATTATGGAATATTTAAAAGGTCCTAATCTAAAAGATTATTTGAAAGGGAAGCAAGATATTCCCGAATCGATTACAGAACAAATCATAATGATTCGAAAGGAACTGAAGAGAGCTGGATTTATTAGAATCAAGACTTCAATCGGACATTTTGTTGTAACAAAGGGAAATGTACTGAAAGCAATCGATCATTCAGACGGGCTCACAATGAATGATCCATATAATCCAAAGATGTTTCGTGATCTAAAGAAGTTGGGGTTATTGGATACATTCCTTAAACAAGCAAAGAAAATCGATCCTGAATCGTATGAAGAATGGCAGAAAAATATCGACTTCAATGCGATATAAATGAGAATATGCGAAAGTGGTGCTTAAAAGATGTTAAGCAGGCCAATATCGCAAAAAATCCATTATGATTTCCTGCAAATCCAATTATGTCGTACAAGCAGGGAAACTTAAAAGAGGAAAGTCGAACCCTTAACGTAAAGGTTCGGCTTTTTAGTTTGGAATTATCCCAGACTATAAAATTTTGCGAAATGGGCAGAAAAGCATTATTTCTCCCGTTCGCAAAAGTGCATGTTCGGCTGTTATAAGGACAAATTACAATGTTCGTAAAATCATTTTTACAACCAGATAACGATTTTAAGTGGTTTTTTTGAATTTTTTTTGGAAGATGATATATGTTTAACGTCTACACATGACAAACGCTCAGTCATTCAAAGGCTTGTTGAATAACTATAGAAAGAATGGTGATAGTTGTTTATCTATAAAGATCTCTGTCTATGCAAATAAGAAAATCGGAAACCACATGTATGGTTTCCTAAACTAAAAAGAGGTGAATCACTTTCAAACATCCCTAAATTGGACACTAACCATTTCGATTAAGACTGCTTCGACTGGACCATTCTTTGGGCTTTCATTATTCATACCGCGCTTCAGCATTAATGCTGAGTTAGAAGGCTTCAGGTGTTTTAAGGAGAAACCAACTAATAACTTGATTGATTACGGTGGATCAATTGTTGTCCCGATACAATAAATAACAAGTGCATTGCTGTAATTATAATCGGAACGACAATGGCAACACATTCATGTCGACAACAACACTAGGAAATGGTGAAATAACTATCTCCGATTGTCCTTAAACTGATTCTGCAACGAAAGCGATTTACTAGAAGCATAAAAGGTGAATCCAATGTCAATTGAGAAGACGATTTTTCCAACTACACAATATGTAATTCAAATGTGCCTCCATAACCAATAAATAGTGAAAAGGGTGGGAACCTAATGGGTAAAAATGATCAAACAGATAATCACAAGGAAGACAATAGGAAGAAATATAACCATATATTAGAAAACATTCAACTCCAACTCCAACTCCAAGAAAAACAACAGAAGGAACTTCAGGTGGAACTTCAGAATCAGTTAATTAAACAACAAAATGAGACTTTAAATAAAATCTTACAAGAAATAACGAAGATTGCACAACCACTGGAAAAAATTCAAGGCCAACTCCAATACCAAGAAAAACAACAGAAGGAACTTCAGGTTCAACTTCAGGATAAATTATCTAAACAACAAGATGAGCATTTAGATAAAGTCTTACATGAAATATCGAAGCGTTCACAACCACTAGAAAAAATTCAAGACCAACTCCAGCACCAAGAAGAACAACAGAAGCAGCTTCAGATTCAACTTCAGAATCAGTTAATTAAACAACAAGATCAAACTTCAGATAAAATCTTACAAGAAATTACGAAGATTGCACAACCACAACCACAACCCCTCTTATTAAAATCACCTTTTAGCATAATCGATACACTTGATTTAGATGTAGAAAAAAAGGCGCAAATTGCGATGTTTATAGCAAATAGCAGTAAAAATGAAGATGAAACTCAATAAAGAAGAAGAGGCTGTTAAAGCCTCTTCTTCTTTATTGAAAACTAGTTCCATCGAAAGCGGTTTCACAGTATTTCCCACTCCATTCCGGAAAATGCGCATTCCAAATTATTTGAGACTCTTCAAAAGATATAGAAACCAACTTCAAAGTTATCGAAGTTGTGGGTGTAGGGCGTATTCGCAGAAATCGATATCTTGTGTCGATGGCGCCCACTGGGAACTAGCCGAAGGTTGCAATTAGAGTGGAATGATTCATTAGAAATGTATCCAATATGCCAAGTTTTGCTCTTCATGTACGGAGAAAGTAATAGTGATGCACTACCCTTACAAGGATGATAAGAGATTAAGAGTAGTTAATAAAATTCCTTAACTATATCCATTCAACATGGATCGTACTCTTATTAAAAATGGAGGAGGTTAAAAAAATCCCCTTTTCATTTGAAAATCCCCCCCTCAAAATCATGAATACAGTCCATCATATATTTTGATTTAAAGTGGAACGGAAAGGATTTGTCATTACAAACTGGTCCTTCGATACCCATTATATTAATCTAAGAATTTGTTGCTCTCATTTCTGATAGCTGGGATTTTTCAAAGAAAGAGAAAAGGAAATCGTTTAGGCTGCTGTACCGCAAAAGGCTCCACAGTGGTTTATCCAAACCGTATATCGATCATTTCAATCTCCATTACATAAAAAGTGTAATGGATTTTTTAAAGGGCACTAACCGACAGGCCGCGACGCCCGGCCACAGCCAGATTGGAATTCTTCCATATATAGCCTACTGGTCCCTGTTAAATAAAAATGGACGAATTGGGCTACTAACTAGACCGTAAGTTGTCCTATTGCATATAAAGGATTAATGAATGACAAAAGGGAGGCAGCTTATGAAAATTCGAAAGGCCATTATTCCGGCCGCAGGTCTAGGGACCCGATTTTTGCCTGCTACAAAAGCTCAGGCTAAGGAAATGCTGCCGATTGTTGATAAACCAACGATTCAATATATTGTTGAAGAAGCAGTAGCTTCGGGCATAGAGGAAATAATTATCATAATCGGTAGAGGAAAAAGATCAATAGAGGATCATTTTGATAAATCCTATGAGTTGGAAGATGCACTTTTAAGAAAAAATCAGCTCGATATTTTAGAGGAAGTTCAGAAAATATCCAGCTTGGCAAATATCTATTATGTCCGCCAAAAGGAACCGATGGGGCTAGGACATGCAATTCTCTGTGCTAAAAGCTTCATTGGAAATGAACCTTTTGCCGTTTTGTTAGGGGATGACATCGTTATGTCTAAAACACCCTGTCTGAAACAAATCATCAGTGTTTTTGAGTATTGCAACAGTTCCGTCGTAGCTGTTCAGAATGTTCCGGAAAAGGATGTCAGTAAATATGGAATTATTAAGCCAAAAGGGACAATGATTGAGCCAAACCTTTTTCATATAGATTCTTTGGTGGAAAAACCGAAAAGGGAAGAGGCGCCTTCCAGATATGCGATAATGGGGCGTTATGTTTTTAGACCCGAGATTTTTGAAACGCTTTCCAAGCTTCCGGTTGGACATGGTAATGAATTACAACTTACTGATGCCATTAATGAGCTAAATAAGCAGCAGGCCGTATTAGCATATAACTTTGAGGGAAACCGATATGATATTGGTGATAAAGTTGGATTCATTAAGGCAACAATAGACTTTGCTTTGCGCAGGGATGATATAAGAGACGAGGTACTTTCCTATTTAAGGGATGTAAATAAGAAAGAAAACCTCCAAATAATAAAGAGAGAGCTTGAATAATATGAAAATAGCTGTTTTGGGTACAGGTTATGTCGGGCTGTCCACTGGTGTTTGTTTGTCAGAAATAGGTCATAATGTCATTTGTATCGATACTGATGAACAGAAAATTAAAAGCCTACGTCAAGGGATTTCTCCAATATATGAACCCGGTCTGGAGAATTTGCTTATTCAAAATGCTGCAGCGGGTAGACTGCTATTTACTACATCTCATCGAGAAGCGCTAAATGGTGCCGAGATTATCATCATTGCCGTAGGAACACCGCAAATGGATGATGGGGGAGCAGATTTATCTTATATTGTGCAGGCTGCGAAGGATATTGCTGCGAACCTGGTACAGAGTTCAGTAGTCGTTATAAAGAGTACTGTGCCTGTTGGTACGAATGATTTTATTAAAAGCATCATTGAAGAACATCGTAACGAAAGTGTCACCTTTAATATGGTATCAAATCCTGAATTTTTAAGACAAGGGTCTGCCGTCATGGATACGATGCAAGCAGATCGAATCATAATCGGTTCTGAAAATGATGAGGCTGCTAAGAAAGTACAAGAAATGTATCGTCCATTAAATGTACCATTTATACTAACAAGCATTCGAAGTGCGGAAATGATTAAGTACGCATCTAATGCCTTTTTGGCGACCAAGATTAGCTTTATCAATGAAGTTGCCAATTTATGTGGAGTAGTGGGTGCAGATGTTAAAGATGTAGCAAAGGGAATGGGAAAAGATAAAAGGATCGGAGAAGCTTTTTTACAGCCTGGCATTGGTTATGGAGGATCTTGTTTTCCAAAGGATGTTAAAGCGTTGCTTCATACTGCCAATTTAAATGGTGTACATTTTTCCCTGTTAAAAGAAACAGTAGCGATCAATGATTTTCAGCAGGAACTCCTTGTAACCAAAGCGATAAATCGCTTAGGAGATTTAAAAGGGAAAAAAGTTGCAATGCTTGGTCTCGCTTTCAAGCCAGAGACAGACGACATGAGGGAAGCTCCATCAATCAAAATTGCGCGTTCATTAACCAAACTTGGAGCAGAAGTGGTAGCTTATGATCCGGTTGCAGTGGATAATGCGAAGAACATATTAGGGGATACAATCAGGTTTGCAAGCACAGTCCGCGAAGCGGCAGTGAATGCGGATGCTGTATTCATTGTTACCGAATGGAAAGAGTTTAGACTTTTAGATTTGAAAACATTGATGACAACAATGAGACGGCCAATCGTTTTTGATGGTAGAAATTGTCTTGAAGAAGATCGAATCAGAGCGTGCAAGAAAATTGAATATTACCCAATAGGAAGACCAGCAATTGTTATTGGAATGACATAAAGCGAAAAAAATTTTCTAACACTTCTTTACCTCAGACATGTTGAAAACGTATATTAGGTTCTAACTGGCAATGCAGCACCTTTGATCGTATCTTGGGTGCTTTTTTATATTTCTTAAATAGAAGAAAAATCATCATCGACGATTAATACCTCAGATTAACATCAACTATAACATGTTGTTTTTATTTTCATTGTTTGTAAATGATCTTGTGTCATGGCACCTACTTAAAACCCCCTTTGTATTAGACAAACGCATACTCTCTGCCATTTAGCTTTACTGTATGTTATTAGTCCATGCGTACCTAGAGAGTCCTGCATAATATACTTGAAAAGGTCCAGGAAATTTGCTTACTATGCATGAAAGGAGATCATTTATTTGCACACAGTTATGCATTTGAATTTAAGAGTTGATCCGACCCAATATATCTCACAGATTCGAGAAGTTCCTGATTATGATTATATTCATATGGTACGACAACCTAAGTATATGATAGATCTTTCCCTTTTAAATGAGAAGGTTCATTATCTCAATGAAGTTTTCTCACCAAAAGAATATGTCAAAAGAAATAATATCTCCCTATTACATGCTCATCATGGCCAATTAGGGATGTTATTACTTCCTTTTAAAGAGGAAACAAACCTTCCGTTGGTAACAAGTATTAGAGGCAGGGATGCAACCCTGGCTAATCAGCCCATTGGCTATCTAGATAACATGAAAATTCTATTTGATCGAGGGGAGCTTTTTTTTCCAGTTTGTCAGTATTTAGCAGAAAGGTTAATTGCTTGGGGTTGTCCTTCAGAAAAAATTAGAGTGTTATATGGGGGCGTTGACCTTAACGAATTCAAATACCGGGCACCACATAAAGGGGATTCTCAAAATATTCTATCCATCGGTAGGTTGGTGGAAAAAAAAGGACATCACATCTTAATGCAAGCTTTCCAAAAAATCAGAGGTAAATTTCCAAATGCAACCTTGACGATTATCGGTAGAGGGGGGCTTGAAGAATATCTCATTTCATTGGCAAATCAACTTAATTTAGGAGACTCTTTTCGCCTATTAAACCATCTCCCTAAAGATCAAGTTCGAGAACAAATGACCAATGCAGATATATTTTGCGCCGCTAGCTTAGAAGCTGCCGATGGAGATGTAGAAGGTATACCTAATACATTAAAAGAAGCTATGGCGATTGGAGTACCAGTGATTTCGACCAATCATGCCGGTATCCCTGAATTAATAACAAATAACAAAGAAGGGGTTTTAGTACAAGAAAACAATGTAGATGAACTGGCAGAAGCTCTTGAATTTATGCTATCTAACAGAGAGATATGGGAAACATATACTGTAGCGGCTCGTCAAAAAGTAGAACAAAAATTTAACCTCGCCCAACAACTTCAACAACAAGCTGAATTTTATGATGAACTTGTAGCCCCTTATAAAGTAGGTAAACGATATTTAATAACACCGCGCCAAATAGATAAAAAAGTCCATAAGGAGACTCCACAGCCTCAACAGCAAGGTAAGTATGATGGCGAAAGGATAGCGCCTAGGAAAAAAGCCGAATTAGCCAAAAAAGCCCTTATTTATATGCAACAGCTACAACAGCTTCAAGGGCTTCAAGGGTTTCCACAGCTTCAACAACTTAAACAGGTTCCACAGCTTCAACAGCAGACTAAAGATAAAGTCAAAGATGAACTGGTAGCATCTAATAAAAATGAAATAAAAGCTAAAGTTCAACAGAGAGCTAAGGATCATGATGAAAAAATAGCTTCTCGTAAAAAAGAAAAAAAGGCTCATAAAGCCGAAAAAGTCAAAAAAGCCCTATATAAACTTCAAAAGTTTCAACAGCAGGCCATAGATGAGCAGTTAGGAGGAGATCATGGAGGACTTTAAAACCATTACTGTTACCAAAGGTGAAAAATCTTTGGAAATTCACAATCCAACTAGCTATTCGCTGATTGGAATGGGTGCTCAAGGTGCAGTTTTTCAACTTTCAGAAGATAAATGTGTAAAAATCTATTCAGACCCAGTACAAGCGAAAATGGAGGAAGAAGCTCTTGCAGCTGGAAAACATCTACCCTTTATGCCTTTGGTATATGAAACAGGACCAAACTATATAGTCATGGAATATTTTAATGCACCGACCTTAAAAGAATATCTGAGAAATTGTACGTATATCCCTGATTCTATAGTAAAGAAACTTCTCTATATATTAAAGGAATTAAAACAAGTAAAGTTCACCATGATAGATGCCCCCCTACGCCATATTTTTGTCGTTGGTAATGAGGAACTTAAGGTGATTGACCATGTAAATTCCTTTAAAAGGATACACCCTGTACCATTAAAATTATTAAGAGATTTAAAAATAATCCTTTTAAAGGACTCGTTCCTAGATCAAGTGAAAAAGCTTGAACCGGACACCTTCAATGAGTGGGAGGATTATTTCAATCAAAATAGTTTGGATTTTAGAAACATTCCAGTCCACTCAGGAGTGTCAGGTAATGGAGTGAAAGTGGATAGCGCCATAACACAAACCCTCATTGGAAAAGGGCATCAAGGTGCTGTTTATCGAGTGTCTGAAGAGACATGCGTTAAACTTTACGGAAAAACTGAACATGCAAATCAGGAAAAAATGGTCCTTTTATCAAGTCAAGACTTGCCCTTTATCCCGAAAGTCTTTGAAACAGGACCCAATTATATTTTAATGGAATATCTATTAGGACCAGATTTAAATACGTTTCTTAAAAAACAATCTGTACTTTCTGAGGACATCACAAAACGATTACTCTATATTTTAAAAACAATGGAAAAATCAGGTTTCAAACAAATTGATGCCCCATTACGACATATTATTGTAACCAAGAATGGTTTTAAATTAGTMGACCATGTGTACTCTTTTTCACGTGAACAAAAAAGACCTCTCGAGTTATTTAAAGACCTGCGAGAAAGAAATTTTTTAGATGCTTTTTTAGAACAAGTGAAGGCGTTAGATCCCGGTACGTATGCTGAATGGATAAAAACACCAATCCCATTAGATGAAAATGAAAATACCCTAGTATAGTCATAGTTATCTAACCGTAAACGAGCATATAAAAAAACGATGATGATTTCGCATTCACCGGTTTCCAAGATGGTTTTAGCATTAACTCACATACGTAAGTGCTAGTTCACAGCGGGTATAAGAGTGAATAACTCATGAGGCTTAAAGCGAAAAAGATAGCATGAATTGGTGGTTTACGAATAAAACGTAAGTCTCTCTCCAATGAGAATTTTGAGTTTATTTCCTCTTTTTATCCGTCATGAATTCTGTTCTGTTGGTGTAAAGAATCGAAAGTATCACTGTATAAATAATGTAGTCAGTGTTCCGAAAAAGGTGTCAGAATCCTAATGTAATAGAAAGGGTTGGAATTAATGCTATGAACATTTTAGTAACAGGGGCAGCAGGGTTCATTGGTTTCCATTTAACAAAACGTTTGTTAGCCCTAGATAACAAAGTTATTGGAGTAGACAATATTAATGATTATTATGATGTTATTTTAAAAAACAATCGACTGAAGATATTAGAAGAAAACCCTGATTTTGAATTCCACAAATTGGATTTGTCAAATAAAGAAAAATTAAATCAATTATTCAAAGACAAAACCATTGATATAGTCATTAACTTAGCAGCCCAGGCTGGAGTACGTTATAGCATAGAAAATCCGGATTCTTATGTTAATTCCAACCTCGGTTTGTCGACACAATAACGTAAAGCACTTAATTTATGCATCCTCTAGTTCTGTATATGGAGCAAATACTAATATCCCCTTTTCAACCAAAGACCCAGTGGATCATCCAGTAAGTTTATACGCTGCCACTAAAAAGTCTAATGAATTAATGGCTCATACTTATAGTCATTTATATAATATTCCAACCACAGGACTCCGTTTCTTTACGGTGTATGGTCCATGGGGGAGACCTGATATGGCTTATTACTCTTTTACTAAAAATATTATCGAAGAGAATACAATAAAGGTTTTTAATAATGGAGATATGAGAAGAGACTTCACTTATATTGATGATATAGTTGAAGGAATTGTCCGGTTACTTGATAAACCACCGATTCATACTATTGGATGGGACAGAGCTAACCCTGATTCAAGTTCAAGCTATGCCCCATACAAAATTTATAATATTGGTAACAATAAACCTATAAAATTAATGGATTTCATTAACACATTAGAAAAACTAATTGGCAAAAAGGCAAAAGTAGAATTCTTACCAATGCAACCGGGAGATGTTAAGGAGACATATGCAGATATTGCCGATTTGCATGCTGATGTGGGGTTCCATCCTTTAACAACAATAGAAGAAGGTTTAGCTCATTTTGTAAATTGGTACAAAAAGTACAATAAATAAGGAAAAAATAAGGTGTTGTCAAACTTCAATGTTGAATATTAGGCAGCACTGTTCAATAAATTAAAAGTTTAATATGTAAAAATCCAAAACCGAAGAATGGGTATTGGACGAATAATGCTAGTGAAAAAAGATAAATTAAAAATTTTGTAAGTCATTAAAAGGAGAAAGTAATTTGAATCCTGAAAATATGAAAACCCCATTGGAAGTTCTTAATGAGTATAGTTTGTCAGATTTTCTCATGACATCCCTTAAACGAAATTCTACAAAAGATCCTCTATTCAAATTAAATCCTCTGTTTGAAAACTGTTCTGAAGGCCTACCATATAAAGACATTTATAAAGCCGATTCTATGTCCCCTCCTGAATATCACAAGCAAGTGAAACAAATTGCAGAACGGGAAAAGAGAAAATTTCTTATTAAAGGGACTGAGGTGAGATGAAAACCATTGCTTATTTTGTAAGTGAAAACATTAAAACACACCAACGTTTTATATATAATCAAATCGTAAAAATAACTAACTATCGCACAATCGTAATCGGCCCATTCGACAATGCCGACCGTACAGAATTCCCCTTTGAAAACTACTATAATATAAACAAAATTAAAGATCTAAAAAAGTTCTTCGAAGAACAAGATATCATAGCCATTCATGCTCATCACGGCTCACACGGACAAGAGATTTTGCCTGTATGTGAAAAATATAATATTCCTTTGATTGTTAGCATTAGAGGACGAGATGGTTCGGACAGACCGGAAATTTTCGAAAAAAATGCTAAGCGATATTCAGCATTAAATAAACATGGTGCACACTATTACCCTGTATGCCAATATCTTGCAGAAGGATTAAGAAGGTTAGGAATTCCGGCTAAGAATATGCATGTATTATATGGTGGTATCGAATTAGATCTTTTCCCTTATTCTAACCGCACTCTTCCTACAATAGGCGAAATAAGAGTTTTATCGGTAGGTAGACTTGTAGACAAAAAAGGATTTGTTACTCTTATAAAAGCATTTAAACGTATTTATACACAATATCCAAATGCTAGACTGCATATTATTGGAGCAGGTGAAGATGAGAAACGAATTAAATCCACCATTGCAGAATATAACCTTAAAGATGTTGTGATTCTTAGAGGAGCTATGGATTCAAAACAAGTTTCGGACGAATTGAAAAAAGCCCATATCTTCTGTCTAGCAAGTCAGACAGCTAAAAATGGTGATATCGAAGGTATTCCTAATGCCTTAAAAGAAGCAATGGCTAGCGGTTTACCTGTCGTTTCCACTCGACACGCGGGAATCCCTGAATTAATTGAACACCAGAGAACAGGATACCTAGCTCCAGAAAAAAATGAATTGGAGTTAGCGAAAGGCATACAATTCTTTATAGAAAATCCAGATATTTGGACCGGCTATACGGAAAGCGCAAGGAAAGTCATTGAAGAAAAATTTGATGTCAATAAACAAATTATTGAGCAACAAAGACTATATTCTCTTATTAATACAGTGAAAACAGAAACGGCAACGAAAACGAAAACTAAAGCGGAAACGAAAAAGAAAACCAAAGCGGAAATGGAAAAGAAAACGAATATGCAAACGGAAACGAAAAAGAAAACCAAAGCGGAAATGGAAAAGAAAACGAATACGCAAAMGGAAACRAAAAAGAAAACCAAAGCGGAAACGGAAAAGAAAACGAATACGGAAACGGAAACGAAAACGAAAAAGAAAACCAAAGCGGAAATGGAAAAGAAAACGAATAAGCAAAAGGAAACAAAAAAGAAAACCAAAGCGGAATCGGAAAAGAAAAAGGAAATGAAAAAGAAATCGAAAACAAAAACGAAAACGGAAAAGAGTAAAAAGAAAAAAAAAATCAAGTAAGGAAACAGCATTGCGTGAAGGAAAAGAAGAATAAAATGACACTCTTCCAAAGTAATGGTTGGAAAAATGAATAGATCGTAACCAACAACTTTGGGTGGGAGTGCATTTGGCGATTCTACAATCTCCGTTACAGGATGAAGAACGTGAAAAGGGAGCTATGCTCTAGGATCGATGGTTAGATTTCATATTCAATTGATCGCTTGCAATGTGTACTACGATCAAAAAGAAATGCCAAACAAAGTAAAAACATACAGGCAGGAAGGAGCTGTATTTTCATGGACTGGAAGTCTTTATATACTATTTGGACTAGTTATCCCAATTTAAATAATGAAATGCGTTTAATGCTTGAAGAAATGGAGGATGATGAAATATCACTTGAAGACGCATTTTATAAAAATTTGGAATTCGGGACAGGTGGTATGCGAGGGGAAATGGGGCCAGGTACGAATAGGATGAACATTTATACCGTACGAAAAGCGACTGTAGGACTTGCTGAATATATTCAATCGTTTGGGAATGAGGCAAAATCCAGAGGAGTTGTAATTGCTTACGATTCAAGACATAAGTCTCCCGAATTTGCATTGGAAGCAGCCAAGACTTTGGCAACAAAGGGAATTAAAGCTTATGTATTTGATGAATTACGGCCTACCCCACAGCTCTCTTTTTCTGTACGTAAGCTGAGTGCATTTGCTGGGATCGTCATTACAGCAAGCCATAATCCGCCTGAATATAATGGGTATAAAGTGTATGGATCAGACGGAGCACAGCTACCTCCTAAAGCGGCGGATCAAGTCATTAATTACGTGAACGCGATTGAAAGTGAGCTTTCCATTGTAGTGGAGGACGAAGAAATCCTAAAGGACAGAGGACTCATTCAAATCATTGGCGAGGAGCTGGATACCGCTTATAATGAGCATTTACTCACTATTCCTGAAGATTCAAAGTTAGCAGATGAAATTGATGTAAAGCTTGTGTTTACACCGCTTCATGGTACAGCCAATAAATCAGTAAAACGCGCTTTGCATGATTTAGGATATCGAAATGTCCATATTGTTAAAGAACAGGAAATGCCTGATGCTAATTTTCCTACTGTTAAAGTGCCTAATCCAGAGGAACATGCTGCGTTTGAATTGGCCATTGCGCTTGGAAACCGTGTTAATGCTGATTTATTGATTGCCACCGATCCGGATGCGGATAGGCTTGGAATTAGCGTGAAGAACAATGCTGGAAATTATGTAGTATTAACAGGCAACCAAACAGGCGCTCTTTTTTTGGATTATCTAATTTCACAAAAACAAAAGAAAGGGACCCTTCCTCAAAATGGAGTCGTATTAAAGACCATCGTGACTTCAGAAATAGGACGTGCGATTTCTGAGCAAAATGGTTTAAAAACCGTAGATGTTTTAACTGGATTTAAATACATTACTGAAAAAATCAATGAATACCACACAAGTGGAGAACATTCTTTCCTGTTTGGCTATGAAGAAAGCTATGGATATCTAATCAAAGATTTTGCACGTGATAAGGATGCCATCCAAGCTACTATTCTGGCGGTGGAAGTCTGTGCCTATTACAAAAAGCAAGGTAAAACGATGTACGAAGGTTTACTGGATGTATTCGATAAATATGGATATTACTTGGAAGATTTACGGTCGTTGACTTTAAAAGGAATTGAAGGTGCGAAGCAAATTCAAGCGATTCTCAATGAATTCCGGGAAAATCCACCAGATCAAATCTCTGGTCATCAAGTAGTGGTTCGAGAGGATTATCTCAGCAGTAAAAAATATATGTTTGGGACAAATAAGGAAGAGGACATCAAGCTCCCGAAGTCGAACGTATTAAAATTCTTTCTTGAAGATGGGACATGGATATGTTTACGACCTTCCGGAACAGAACCTAAAATTAAATTTTATTTCGGTGTTCATGGAAGCTCGATGAAGGAAGCTCAGGGAAAATTATCCACCGTTACGATAGACTTTATGGAGAGTATCAATAAAATGCTTTAAAGGAGGACCCTCATTCAGAGGATCTTCAAAAAAACTGGGGTCAGCTTTCATTATATAAAGAAATGCTGACCCTTTTTTTGCCCATCAATGGCTAAGTGCTGCATTCTTAATCTAGCACTTATCCTTTCAGTATCATAAATACCCTTCTTCAAATCAAGATCTCAAGCAGAGTATACCCAAACATGAGTAGGACAACGGGGCTTATGCGGATATGCATGACTATTCGACACTAATTGGAATATTGAGCATATAATATACTATACCAATCCACAAAATCCCCCTATGTAGTAGCCTTGCTGATACCGTATGACGTTACGTAGTACAGTTGTACAGGCCCTAGGATGGACCTTATGAAAGGTGCTAAATAGGGAGGATTCTTTTAGGATCCTCATCGGCGTTAATGTTGAGGCATTTCCCAATAAGACAAGCCTTGAAATGTCACTTAAAAGATGAAGTCTTAAAAGGTAAGACACGTACATTTAACATCATACATAATCGAACATTCTAACAAAAAAACGAACGTCCTAAATGGTTGGAATAATAACCGCGGCAGTACATAAAGTGAATTTTTGTACCTTTAAGTACATTTCTAATTTGATTATGCTTTCTAGCTCGTTCACCAATAATTCTTCTCTAATATGGAACAGGCTCACGAAATTATCACTTGCTCCAAAAAACACCTATGCTTTTATATACAGTTGCTGTAATTATTGAAAACAGAGTATTAATTTTAAAAGCCATGGAATAAAGTATTAGAAGTTAAATGGGGCTTGCTTAGTTATTTTTTCATCTGTATTCGTTTCATCACCAACTTTCTTCCTTCTTATTATTTAAAAGCAGGGAAAGAAAGTTGATGTCTTTTTAAAAGAAGTTCATGAGATTGACATTTTCTTTTTTTTAGAAAAAACGTCTATTCCCTGCGAAGGTGAGTGAACATGAAAAATAGAATGAATACAAAAATGATAAAAATAATCAGTGGAAACAAGATAACTAGATTAAATGTTCAAGTTGCAGATACTCAAAGGAAAAGAGAAAAAGGCTTGATGTTTGTTGGGAAATTACCCGAAAATGAGGGGATGTTATTTGTGTTTTCAGAAGAAATATATGGTGGATTTTGGATGAAAAACACATTTATTCCTTTATCTATCGCTTTTCTTGATTCATATGGGGTAATTCTAAAAATACTTGATATGGAGCCTTGTATAGAGGAGTATTGCCCTACCTATGATCCAGGAATTTTTTATTATTATGCAATTGAAGTAAATCTTGGATGGTTTGAAAAGAATCAAATCAAAGAAGGGGACTATGTAAAGTTTAATTGATTCATATCCCCACCTCTAGTTCTTGGAGGTGAATTTTTAAAAAGGGGTATTTATGTTGATTATGCTAGGAAGATTGTGAAGAGTTTTATTTAAACGAAAATGGTGTTTTACTTCATTACCTGGAGCTCAGCAGCTCCTTTTCTTATGCAACTAGAGAGGCAGGTTTCTTGAAGGGGCAACTTATATATTAACTTTTATTTCCCCGTTCCTAACAAAGGCTGCGCCCAGGCCTTGTAGTGGTGGAACCGCACCATAAGTCATGAGGTTTTTAAATTATGCCAAGCCATATTCCTCAGTTATGAATTCAAAAGAAGTAGTTTGACAGCATGATTATTAAATTTTTTAGTAATGGAGAAATTTCACCCAAAGATCTATTGCTGTATAAACAAATCTTCTACATAATGTACTACAATTTTCATATTTCACTATAAAGAAGTAGATGAATTCAAAAAGGCCATCTAAAAAAAAAGAAAACCGAACTCAAATGACCGGTTTTCTTTTTGATTATGGCTCTTTTCGTAAAGATTGTTGTTTTAAACTTTGTTCTCACGTGTTAATAGCCAGCTAACGAACAGCCCTGCTATACCGTATGCCATTAAAATGTCTTGACCACCGATGAACACCGCTAACATAATTCCAAATAAAACCAAATACCAGGAACACCGTTGTATCAATTTTAAGGCAAGTTTTTCCTGTTACTGATCTTCTCCTTGGAACTAGAGAAATACTCCTGATTTTTTCAAATCTTTTCATAATGCTTGTTTTTTTGTATCTTTTCCACGAATGTCATTCGTCTTGGATACAATATCGAATTTAGACTTGAAATGCGTCGTTCATCCTCTCATTTTATCTAGGCTATATTCCAGTTTATTAGGATCTTGTTCAACCAATGGGAAGCCATGCAGCAACAAAGCATCTCTCATTGGTGTTCTCAGCTTTTCTCCTATGCCGGTTTCTTTTGTTTCTGGTCCAAGCGGTGACTCAGGAAAGTTAGAAGACTTGCCAAGATGGCAATCAGCCCGCCTACCAATGTCACACTCATCAAATTTCCCTGATGGTAAACAATTCCGCCTAATGCGGAACCAAAGGCGATACCGACATTGCTTGCCACAGGCATCAGTGAAGCAGCCAATCCTGTAGCTTTGGGTTGATAAATACCGGCTAGGTCTATCAAATATAGCTGGGTAGATGTTGTTAAAAGGATGGCCATTAATGACATCAAGCTAATGTTAATCAAGCCAAAGATAAAATTATCTGTCGTCCAATATAAACTGATCAGGACAACTGCTTGGACGAGGAAAACAAACCTAAGGCGTCCGATGGCATTGTAGCTGGCAATTTTACCAGCGAGTATGTTGCTGAAAATGGAAATGAATCCGTAGCCAAACAAGATCCAACTGATTGAACCACTTGGTGCTTCCATTCCTTTCAGGATCGGAACAAGATACGTATAAACGGCATACGTCGCTCCAAATCCAAGCGATGGAATGAAAAAGGCCATTAAGATTCGCGGGTGTGTCAACAAAGAAAATTGATCACGCATTGAGCTGCGGAATGTACTGTGCATAGTAGGCAAAATGAAGAAAGATGCCAAAAACGCAATAGCTCCGAGAAAAGTCGTTAACAGGAAGGGTGCATTCCAGTCGTACCTTTCAGCGATGACAGTGCCAATTGGTACTCCGATCACGTTTGCAAGTGTAAAACCACCGAAAACGAATGATATAGCAAGTCCACGTTTTGCGATTGGCATGTTTTCACTGGCAACAATCATAGCAAGAGAAATTAAAACTCCTGTTACAATCGCAGTCATCATCCGAAGTGCAAGGAGCATGACGTAGGTGGTTGAAATCACGCACAAAGCATTCAGGATGATGAACGAACCTATCAAGAACAACATCCATTTCCGTTTTGGAAAATGGCTTGTTGCCGACATCACGAGCGGTGTGGCAATGGCAAACGTAATGGCAAACGCAGAAACGAGTGTGCCTGCTTTTGCATTCGTAATATGGAGATTCGAGGAAATATCGGTTAAGATCCCGACGATAACAAATTCGCTTGTCCCGAGAACAAATGTTAATAAAGTAAGTGTTAAGATGAGCAGCCAATGCCGCTTGGTTAATTCTGTGGTGTGCATAAATACCTCTTTCCTTGATGAATGTAAAAGTTGTCACAGGGTGGAAAAACAATCTAACTATCATACCATAAAACATTTTTATGAGGAAAACCCTTGCATAGTTACGATAGATTATTTCCTGCTAAAAAAGCTTGTACCTGAATCACTAATTTTACCGTAACCTGTTATGTTAGAAAACAAAAAAAGAATTCGAAACGGATTAATAAGGAAAAGCATAAGGGTAACAAGATAATAAAAATGTAATACTCTATATCAGGAAGAAGACATAAATCAAACAAGAAGGATGGGATCCTGATGGTTGATGAAATAAAACGGGAACAATGGAAAAAGAAAGTTATCGAAAATCTGAAGAAGGAAGCTGTCAAAAATATCATAGCAATAACGGGAGACCTAGCAAGATTAGATGCTAAAGTCAATAATACTTACACTGTATACATCAAGGATGGAAGGATGATAAAGAAGCAAACCAATGGGAAGTGTGTTGTCATTAATGGGAAAATACAAGGATAAAAAGTAGTGTAGGAACAAAGATGAACTTTTTGAATGCGAAGGAAGATAGCGGCTGGACAGTTTCCTGCTTTTAGCCCGGGTAAGGGATAAAGACGATAAAATAGTTGTATAGCGTAAAAAAATACTCTGGGATGAGTTATTCTCCAGAGTATTTTTTTGTACTTGGCAGCAGCGGTAGCTAGGCATCTATTTTTCCAAGGCAACAAAACAAAAATATGAAAACTTAGCTAAAACATATTGACAATGATAATCATTATCACATAAAATACTAATTGAAAATGATTATCAATTTCGATTGGTTCTCTGCATGTTAATAAAATGAATTTTGAATAGGCGGTAACCGTCAAAAACAAATGGACTGACCAAGTGCCAAGGTTGAAGAAGAATTCAAAAAAACTGAATGTGAGTGAAGGAGGAGCACCTATGGATAAAAATTTTATTATATTAGAACTATTTCAGCATGAAGTAAGCTGCTGCTGTCCGGGTGAAAGGCACCAACATATAATTGAGTTTCTTCAAGGAGATGTTTGGACAATTACAAATGAACGGAAGTACATTGATTGCCTAGGATGGCACTCTTTAATAGTTGTCAACAACGAGTTTCAGTTTTTTATGCACGTGGAAGATATCGAGGAACTGTATTCCAAGGGCAGCATTTGCTCCATTTTGGATTTGAACCTTAAAATTAACCATTTGAGTTTTAAAGTAAACGAAGCACTTGATGCACATGATAGGGAGTCATTTCTTTCATATTCCGATGAACTGAGCAACGTACAAAAAATTAAGAATAAAATGAACTTTGGTGATGTACATGCTTTTTAAGAAAACAAATTTCATGTACATATAACATAAAAACAATAAATCGTTCGAGATGTTGGAAGGGGAACTTATCATGTCTAAAATCATTATAATTTTTGCCAGTATGAGTGGAAATACAGAAGAAATGGCGAATACCATTGCAGAAGGAATCACAGAAATCAGTGATGTGATTATCGAAAAGATAGATATTATGGATGGTCCTGAAGCTTCCATGCTTGAAGATTACGATGGAATCATATTAGGGGCATATACGTGGGGAGACGGGGAGTTACCCGATGATTTTTTAGACTTTTATGAGGATATGAATCATATTGATCTAACTGGAAAGAAGGCTGCGGCGTTTGGTTCCTGCGATTCATCTTACCCACAATATGGTGCAGCCGTAGATATTTTAACAGAAAAATTAAGGGAACAGGGTGCTGTTATCGTCCTGGAAGGGTTAAAAGTAGAATTAACCCCAGATGATGAGGGTATCAAGAACTGCCAAAATTTTGGGAGGGAATTTATAAAGAATAGTTTTGTCACTTCAATATAGAATTTGAAATTTTATGAGGAGAGAGAGAGGAGAAGGGAATGATCGATAGGGAACATCGGATTTCCATTGCTACTTTAACTGATTATCATTTACAGGATTTTATAAGATGTCCTTATCAATTTTACTATTTTCATATAGAAGGAAAAATCACCACTCATTCGGATTGGAGGAAGATTGTTCAATTTGTGGTTAATCAAGTTGTAAGTCGATATTATAAACTTCCTCCAAAAAGTCAGACGACTAAGAAGGTTTTGGAGTTCATAGATGATCATTGGAGTGCCGTTGAAGTACGTCAGTTCGAGTCGAAGGTTCATTATTATAAGGCTCTTGCTAATATTACAGATCATTTACTCCAATGTTTAACTACTGAAAGAAATGAAAATCCACCTTTGTTTTTATATGAAAAATTTAACATGGACATGGATGAGTTGGGTACCGAACTTTCCTTAACTTTTGAAGTGGCAGAATGGTCAGGCAACTCATTCATCATAAAGAAGTATTTAGTTGATACAGATGAAGAAATGAATCTTTTATTTAATAATATGATTTCGGTATTTTGTGAAAAGGCATTTGATCAATTACCGGAAAGAATAGAGATATACTCGCTTATGGAAGGTAAAAAAGAAACGTTTATACCAACCAAGAAGGATGTTTCTGGTGGATTGGAATACCTCAACATGATCAAGAATCTTTTACAAGAACCCAAAAAGTATTTGAAGACGGATTCCTTAGCAGTTTGCAAAAGCTGTTCTTACCAAAAAAGATGTTATGAAGGAATTAATATAAACCAAGAAAGATTTAGTAGTCAATAATCGTGTTTGAAAAACCTGGAATTATTGTCTATATTATTAGGAATTACAGTATATTAAAGAGAAAAGAAACGTTCCTGGATGTTGCCTAATTAACTGAATCAGAGAAATATCCTTCCAAAAAGGTTTTGGAGGGTTATTGGGCATGGACCAAAATAGTAGATCTAAGGGAATTGAATCTTTTAGAGAAGGATATTGACATGCTATTAGCTGATATATTTCACTAACTAAAGCTGTTAAATAACCATTGTATTAAGCAAAAAAAGAATGAGATTTGAGCGTAAAAAGAAGAATTGTCTATTTATTACATTTTGTATTCCAAGAATAACCTCGACAGAATACAAGTTCAAAACCAAATTCAAAGCGGTTAAGTCATAATCAAATCATTAAAAATGGAAAAAAATAGATTTTTAAAAGGAAATTCCATACTTTTGTTGAACATGAATATTGAGGAACATTTTAATTGTTTGAAATTGTAACCGTTTACAACGAGGCGTTTAACATATTTTATTTGTTCATGCTAGTAATTATCAGTAAAAAAAGAATGGAGGTTAGCCCATGGTTAGCACGATGGCAATCAATAAGGATGATTCCCGTTCCTTTCTAACGGAAGAACACCTATTATTTAAACAATCAATTCGTGAATTTCTCGCCAAGGAGGCTGTCCCCTTTTATGATCAATGGGAAAAAGAGGGGGAAATACCTTACTCATTTTGGGAAAAGGTAGGAGATAATGGGTTTTTATGTCCATGGATTGAAGTGGAATTCGGTGGAATAGGAGCAAATTTTGGATATTCTGTTGTGCTGGCAGAGGAATTGGAGATGGTGGGTTCAGCCTTGGGAGGAATATCCATTCATTCTGATGTTGTAGCCCCTTATATTGCTTCATTCGGAACAATAGATCAAAAACAAAGATATTTACCAAAGTTCATTACAGGGGAAATGATTTCTGCCTTTGCATGGACAGAGCCGGAAATGGGATCGGAATTAGCTGATATCCAAACCACAGCCATCAAGAAAGATGGGTATTATCTTCTCAATGGAGCCAAAACGTTCGTTACAAATGGCTTTAAAGCTGACTTCATGATAGTAGCATGCAAAACAGATCTAAATGCCGTTCCTCCCAAGGACGGAATCAGTCTACTGCTCATTGATAAAGATACGCCAGGGTTATCACGGGGAAGAAAGCTTAGTAAAACAGAACAGGGAAGCTCAGGCACAGCCGAACTATTTTTCGATGATGCTTCAGTTCCAGTTGGAAACCTCCTTGGGGAGGAAGGGAAGGGCCTTTCATATATCATGCAAAAACTGCAGCAGGAAAGACTAATCTGTGCGATCAGGTCTATAATGGCAGCAAAAGACATGCTTCACTTGACGATGAATTTTATAAAAAGTCAAAAAGCAATTGATAAGAAAAGAAGTGCATTTAAAAAGGCACAGATTACCATCGCTGAAATAGCGACAGATATTCATCTGGGAAGAACGTTTATTGATGGGTTGATCTGTAAACATATGACTGGGGAGAATATCATAACTGAAGTATCGATGGCTAAACAATGGATAACGGAGATGTCTAAGCGAATATCTGATAAGTGCATGCAGTTGCATGATCGTTACGGAAGTATGTGTGACGATAAAATTGCCCGGCGTCATAGGGACAATTCTTTGCCAACATTCTTTACAGGGACAGATGAAACCATAAAAACCCTCATTGCTAGAAATATAGGATTTTAATTCATTTTTAATACTAGAAATCTATCAAACTGCCTCATACTTAATTGGGGCAGTTTTTTTTATACCATTTTTTCAATATAAATACAATGAACTAGTTTTTTATAAAAAAAGGTTTAAGTAGTTCACCTTATGGGTACAAGAGACTGTGCATATGAAAAATTAATATTTTTGTAAAATTTGTAATTGTATGCGAATGATGGAGGTGCTTTTTATGTTAAAAATCGAAAATGTATCGAAAATCTATAAGGGAGGAAAGAAAGCTGTAAAAAATATATCATTGGATATTAAAAAAGGGGAGTTCATTTGCTTCATTGGTCCGAGTGGATGTGGAAAGACAACGACAATGAAAATGATTAACCGTCTTATCGAACCATCTGAAGGCAAGATACTTATTAATGGTGAAAATATCATGGATAAAGACCCAGTCGAGCTAAGAAGACAGATCGGGTACGTTATCCAGCAAATCGGCCTTTTCCCTCACATGACCATTCTTGAAAATATCACCCTCGTTCCAAAACTTCTTAAATGGAATGAACAGAAGAAGAAGGAACGCGCACTGGAATTGCTTCAGCTTGTCGATATGGGACCCGAATACCTGGAAAGGTATCCCTACGAATTGAGCGGCGGGCAGCAACAAAGGATAGGCGTTCTCAGAGCACTTGCTTCCAATCCTCCACTCATTTTAATGGATGAACCTTTTGGCGCACTAGATCCAATCACCCGCGATGCCCTTCAGGAGGAGTTTAAAAATCTGCAGCGCACACTTGATAAAACAATCGTTTTTGTTACGCATGATATGGATGAAGCCATTAAGCTAGCCGACAGGATCGTCATCTTAAAGGCTGGTGAAATCGTCCAAGTGGGAACACCGGATGAAATCCTCAGAAACCCAGCCAATGAGTTTGTTGAAGAATTCATCGGCAAAGATCGTTTGCTTCAAACAAGACCCAATGTTGAGTTGGTTGAACAAATCATGAGTCGAAACCCAATTTCCATTACAGAGGAAAAATCCCTTACCGATGCTATTACGATAATGCGCGAAAAAAGGGTCGATTCTTTACTAGTGGTCGATGAGCAAAATGTTTTGAAAGGGTTCGTAGATGTTGAAACGATCAGTGAATATCGAAAAAAAGCTAAATTTATCAGCGAAGTCATCAATACTGAAGTCTATTCAGTGAAACAGGATACTTTAATCCGTGATTCCGTTCAAAAGATTTTAAAACGAGGTTTCAAATACGTGCCTGTAGTTGACCAAAATAAGCATTTGGTCGGAATTGTCACTAGGGCTACATTGGTCGACATCGTATATGACAGCATTTGGGGGGAGGAAGAAAATCAAGTGGCAGAAGTAGTAGAAATGTTTTAGGGGGTATAAGAGATGGAAACAATGCTCGAATTTTTACAAACGAACTGGCAGGAATTGATCTTTAAAGCATGGGAGCACTTATATATTTCCATGATCGCTGTTTTCCTTGGAATAATAGTCGCTGTACCACTAGGGATAATGTTGACGCGAATGAAAAGGAGCGCATCGATTATAATCGGAATTGCGAACATTATGCAGACATTGCCAAGCTTAGCGGTTCTCGCCTTTTTCATCCCTTTCCTTGGAGTTGGGAAAACACCCGCAATCATTGCGTTATTTTTCTATTCCGTTTTACCCATACTCAGGAATACATACACAGGCATTAAAGGAGTAAATGAAAATCTGCTGGAATCCGGACGCGGCATCGGGATGACAAGCTGGGAGAGGATTCGACTGGTTGAGTTCCCGCTTGCACTTTCCGTCATTATGGCCGGTATCCGTACGGCTTCCGTCTATTTAATTGGATGGGCCACCTTAGCTTCCTTTATTGGAGGCGGGGGCTTGGGAGATTACATTTTTATCGGCCTGAATTTATACCAAACAGAATATATCATCGCTGGTGCAGTTCCGGTAATCATCATGGCTATCCTGGTTGATTATGTATTCTCGATCATAGAGCGAAAAGTCGTACCAAAAGGCTTGAAAGGCATGAAGGAAGTTGCTTGAGGAGGATTACCATGAATAAAAAAATAAGAAATACAATTTTAATGGCTCTTATCGTTTGTGCATTAATGATCACCGGCTGTTCTTTGCCTGGTCTAGGGTCATCTTCTGGGACTACTGTAAAGATCGGTGCCCAAAGCATGACCGAATCCGAAATCCTGGCGAACATGATCGCTCAACTCCTTGAAAGGAATACGGAACTTGATACGAAAATCATCAAAAATCTAGGTTCGAATTTCGTTCAGCAAAAAGCGATGGAGACCGGTGATATAGATATAGCCGCAACTCGATATACAGGGACTGATTTAACGAGTGTCCTGGGACAGGAAATCGAAAAGGACCCAGTAAAGGCGATGGAAATTGTTCAAAGGGAATTCAAGGAACAATATGGGTTCAAATTTTTTGATTCTTATGGATTTGATAACACATATGCCTTTACGATTTCAAATGAATTGGCTGAGGAAAAAGGGTATCAGAGAATATCGGATTTGGAAAAGGATGCAGATAATTTAAGGTTAGGTGTGGATAGTGCTTGGCTGAAAAGAAAAGGGGATGGTTATAAAGGATTCGTCGATACATATGGATTGGAGTTTGGCGAAACTTATCCGATGCAGATTGGCTTGGTATACGATGCAGTCAAAAATGGTCAGATGGATATTGTCCTTGCATATTCCTCAGATGGACGGATTAAGGTTAATGATTTGAAGCTCTTAGAAGATGATAAACAATATTTCCCTCCATATGACTGTTCACCGGTCGTTACCGAAGAATTATTGGAAAGGTATCCTGAAATTGAAGAGGAACTTAACAAGTTAATTGGCGAGATCACTACTGAAACCATGCAGGAACTGAATTATGAAGTGGATGGGAACTTGAAGGAGCCATCGGTCGTAGCATCGGAATTCCTTAAAGCACATAAATATTTTGAATAATTGGGAGGTGCAAACTAATGGAAACCTTGCAACAGTTGGGAACTTATTATTCCCAAAATTGGATGTATGTTCTTACTGAATTTTATCGCCATTTTTTAATGTCTGCTTATGGAGTGTTATTTGCAGCAATTGTAGCCATCCCGATAGGCATTTTCATCGCGAAACATAAGAAATTGAGTAATTGGGTATTTTCGATAACGAATGTCATACAAACCACACCAGCATTGGCTATGCTTGCACTCCTGATGCTAGTGATGGGGCTGGGGACAAATACGGTAATCTTATCGTTGTTTTTGTATTCATTGCTGCCAATCCTGAGAAACACGTATGTCGGGATTACAAGTATAGATCATGCTTATTTAGAATCTGGCAAGGCAATGGGAATGACAAAGCTCCAGTTACTAAGAATGGTCGAACTGCCATTATCTCTATCTGTCATCATGGCTGGCTTACGTACAGCTCTTGTCGTTGCAATCGGGGTAACTGCTGTCGGTACATTCGTAGGGGCAGGCGGACTGGGGGATATCATTGTCAGGGGAACGAATGCGTCAAATGGAACGGCAATCATACTTGCAGGAGCAATTCCGACTGCATTGATGGCCATTCTCTCGGATCTTTTACTCGGATGTCTGGAACGGATTCTTTCACCGATAAAGAAGAAAAAAGTTCATACTGCCWAGAAAAAATCAGGAAAATAAAAAAGCCGTTGCATGTTAATGCAATGGCTTTTTCTTAGCTTACCGATTAGAAGTCAGAAGCTTAGACTGGCAGATTTAGTTTTTTATTTCACGAAAAGGGTAACTATAAGGGTAGTCCTAAAAAAAGTATAAGGGGAATCATTCATGAAACTTACACCTGAGCAGCGTATTGAACTTCATGGCTTTAATAATCTTACGAAATCTTTAAGCTTTAATATGTATGATATTTGTTACACAAAAACCAGGGAAGAGAGGGAGTCCTACCTGGATTATATCGATGAACAATATAATGCAGAGCGGCTTTCGAAAATCCTGCACAATGTTGCGGATTTAATAGGGGCGCATGTTTTAAATACGGCCAAACAGGATTATGTCCCTCAAGGCGCCAGTGTAACCATTCTTGTTTCAGAAGGACCTGTCGTCGAAGTACCTATGGGGACTTATGAGGAATCACCAGGGCCTTTACCTGATAATGTGGTCATGCAACTGGATAAAAGCCATATTACCGTACATACTTACCCTGAATACCATCCAAATGAAGGCATTAGCACATTCAGGGCCGATATCGATGTCTCTACATGTGGAGAAATATCACCCCTTAAAGCCCTTAATTATCTCATTCATTCCTTCGATACCGACATTATCACGATCGATTACCGAGTAAGAGGATTTACGAGAGATAAAGATGGGCGAAAATTGTTCATTGACCATGATATTAATTCCATTCAAAACTATATTCCTGATGAAGTAAAAGGTTTATATGACATGATCGATGTAAATGTATACCAGGAAAATATATTCCATACGAAATGTAAGCTGAAAAGGTTCGATATTAATAATTACTTATTCGGTTATACAGAGGAAAAGCTGAATAAAGAGGAAAGGCAAGAAATTATAGAAAGGCTTCAAACGGAAATGGATGAAATTTTTTATGGTGCCAATGTTCCACATCCAATAGAAAAAAACAAGCATGCCGATTAAGGGATGCTTGTTTAAATTGAAAAGTTAATTTAAATGGAAAGCCTGAACCAATACATATCCGAGGTAAGTCAAAAATATAGAGCCAACGAGTCCAGCAATAAAAGGTTTACCGCCATATTTCCTAAAAGTTGCAAGGTCGATATTCAATCCTAGTCCCGCCATCGACATAGCCATGAGGATATAGGAAAGCATAACAAGCTTTTCGGCCAAAGTTTCGGGAACTGCACCTGAAGAATAAATGGCACTCATCAATAAAAATCCAAAAATGAACCACGGTATCTGGATGGATTTCCAGGAAAATTTCTTTCCGGTAACCGTTGATCGTTCTTTCCAATTCATGATGAATCCAATTAAAATGGCAACGGGAATGAGCAGGGCCACCCTAGTCAATTTGACCACCACTGCCAAGTCGACAGCCTCATTTCCCCCTGGTGCCGCAGCAGCGATGACATGAGCAATTTCATGGAGTGTACCACCCGAAAAAACACCATATCCTTGATCGGATAACTCCAATAATGGATATAGGATCGTATATCCGAAAGTGAAGGTTGTACCTAATACAGCAACCGTAGCTACAGCTATTGCTGTATCTTTTTCTTTTGCTTTTATTTGGGAGGAAATTGCCAGTATGGCAGCAGCTCCGCAAATTCCCGTTCCGCAAGCTGTCAATATGCCAAGCTTTTTCTCAACTTTAAATAGGCGGGTCAATCCATAAACTACTAATATACCAAATGCAAGACTAATGGCACCAACTGCAAATGTTTTCGGTCCGGCATTAATAATATCCTTTAGGTTCAAACGCATACCCAATAAGATAATGCCCACTCTCAAAAGGACTTTACTTGAATAATTTGTCCCAGCAACGGCGTAAGCCGGGACGCCGATCAGCGATTTCCAAACAACACCAATCAGTATTGCAATGACTAACTGTCCCATTATATGAAGGAATGGAAGCACTGCTAAGTATTTTGCTGCAATGGCAATTAGCAAAGTCAATGCTATTCCTTTTGTAAATCCGAGTTTTTTTGTTTCAACTTTTATTTGTTCCAGTGTGATCACTCCATCTATGCTGATGCTTTAACTTTAAAACTAAATTAAAAATAAGTGAAATATATTTTTGTTATTTCAATGATTACTTCTACTTATGATAAAATGAATCGCATAGGAAAATAGGGAGGTAACAATGGATCCGTTAAAAGTATTCGTAACTGTAATCGAACAGAAAAACTTTTCAAGAGCAGGGGATATCCTGAACCTGTCGCAGCCAGGAGTCAGTCTTCACATAAGGAATCTGGAAAATGAGTTAGGAACGAAATTAATTTATCGTTCCCCCAAACAAGTTCAAATAACAGAGCCGGGAAAAATTTTGTATAGACATGCAAAGCAAATGCTTAATCATTATGAGACCGCAAAAAGAGAAATAAATGAATTTAATAACGTGGTTAGCGGAACGATGAAAATAGGTGCAAGCTTCACGATAGGGGAATATTACCTTCCAAAAGTATTGGCAGAATTTGCGGCACAATATCCGATGGTGGATATACAAATCATCATCTCTAATTCAAATGATGTCATTCAAGGAATCCGTTCGAATAAGCTTGATATAGGCTTGATTGAAGGGGAAACGGATTATAAAGATATAGATGTCAGGCCCTTCATGAATGACGAGATGATTGTGGTCGTTCCCCCGGATCATCCACTTTCACAGATGGATCTCATCGAGGGCAATATGCTCCAAAACCAAACATGGGTACTTAGGGAGCAAGGATCGGGGACCCGTACATATTCCGATAAACTTCTGAGCAGTCTGGAGTTAAACATAAAGAAAACCTTTATTTTCACCAGTATCCAAGGAGTGAAAGAAGCGGTGATGGCTGGACTCGGCATTGCCTTGTTATCCCGATTGACAGTACAAAAAGAATTGAAGTCCAATGAATTGAAAACTTTCCATTTGAAAAATGAGCCCCTAATAAGACCTTTTTCGATCGTGAAAAAGTTGGACTTTGAAGCATCAAAAGCCATGGAGCTGTTTCTAAGGAAGGTCGAAGAATTTGCAATAAAGGGCCGTCCTAAATAAAACCCTAAACATTTGCTCATCCTTTCATTTTCAATGAAAAGGTTGGGCATTTTTAACGACGAATTATTATTAATTTTAATGAAAACGTCGAAAGTAATTTGGAATATGTCAATGATTAAACAAATTTTACGTATTTTAACATAATTGCAAACATATAAATTAAATAGGTAGTCTCCAGGAAATCCCAATTTCCTGTAGACTTTTCCTGATATTAATAATCTTAAAAGGAGCAACCACATTGGCTATAGAGGAGCAGAAAGATAAACGGATTTCTGTTTTCGACAGGATTATAGGATTCATGCCAAAATTTTATGTGATTGGGACAATTTTAATTTTTGTTTACACGTTAGTTGCGATGGCTCATTTAGGTATCCAAACTTTAAAAAAGCCAGAGGAAACCATTGTACCTGCCCCCCCTGTTTCTCAGGGATTTGAACATACATTGATATCGTTAATCATCGAACCTATCGTAACGTCTGAATTTTATCAAATCATCTTTAACACATTATTCCTTTACCTAGTTTGGATATTGCTATTCCTATTAGCCCCGATTGCTTTTTACCGTTTAAAACACTTTAAATTTTTTAATATCGAAATTGAAATTGAAAAACAAGATGCAGCCGTTTATGAAGTATTCAGCATGAGCAGTTCAAAAATGAAATTTGCAGCCTATTTAACATCCGAGGAATTTCAATTGGAGATATCAGAGGAAATTGCCAACAGTAAAGACTTTAAAACACCCTTAATCTATACATTGGACTGTGCCGTGGATTTTTATTCCGATCAATTAGGTCTTTCCTTTACCTATGATATCTATACCCTGAACCAGTTCAAAAAAGCAAAGCTGCCTAAATCCATCAAAGCGATGCTTGATAAGTCCATTCAAACCGGCGATCCGTGCATTACGAATAAAAGCAATAGCGACAGTGAATATTACAAGAACTTTCTTATCCATTATTTCGAAAACATGGACGGGAAATTCGTCACCGTCTTAAATAGTTATCAAACTGAATTCGATACATTCGATAAATCACTGCTTAAAATCCTGCAAAACGTCATATACGATTACTATTTACAATATAACTATATTTACGAAGCAAGTGAGAAGTTGGAAAAGAATGAAACCATTTCCCCTAATAATTAAAAAAACCACCCTACAAGTGGTTATTTTTTTTGGAAAGGTGATTGTTAATTATATTTTGGACAATTACATTATTACCAATGAGCTCCGACGATTTATTTACATGCTGTTCCCGAAAATCCATGTTCTTTATTTTCTTAGACTTTTTCCCATTTTTAAAATTATTGAAGGCATTTAAAAAAGCTATCTGAATCACTCCCCTTATAGATTAGTATATTCATATTTTGGATAAAATTTCATGAAAAACCTCATTTTACTGAAAAATATTTTGCGTGATTTAAAGTAATGAAAATTACCTACACAAAGCAATTATAGACATTTAGAAAAAGTGTTTTAAATGTACGAAAAGATATTTTATTTGCTCTAATCACTGATTTCTATGGCTTTATTTATAAGAACTAGAGAAATTTTCCCCAAAATGTTGTATAGTTAGGTATGCAGAGATTCGAACAAACATTCGTTTCTTGAGCAGATTACTTCTTAGAGGGACAGGAGAGAGACAGTGAACGGGACAGCACACATGGCTATAGGGGCAACAGTTGGATTCTTGACGGCAAACACACTTCAAACAGATTCAACCACCACTTTATTTTTGGTGGGCATCGGGGGAGTTTCAGGGCTGATGCCCGATATGGATATTGATGGGAAGTTAAGTAATAGGATTACCTTTTCACATAAGTTTATCCGAACGATAGCACAAACGATTGGAATTTTAATGATCATTTATAGTCTTTTGGAAGGCTCTGAAACGGAAAAGTGGATCGGTGCAGGGGCAGGAATCGGAATCATCATTATTTCATCTTTCATTAGGCAAAGGCATATGCTGACTTTGACTGGATTAGCGGTATTAGGAGGCGGTTTATCTTTGCAGGAAAGCTGGTTGTGGCTGTTGGGAGTCTATATAATCCTGGCATCCTTTACACCACATAGAAGTTATACCCATTCGATTGCCGGTATCGCTTTCTTTGGCATCATTGCCTTTCAATTCGAAGCTTTTATGGGGATTGACGGAATTTTCGCCACTTGTTCATTAGGATACATAAGTCATTTAATTGCAGATTTGAAATGTTTACCTTTCAATAAACGTGGGGTAAAACTATTTCTTCCATTTTTCTCAAAAGAATTTTGACAGTGGTTTTTTACCGCTGTTTTTTTATGAAGAAAAGATAGTTTTATTAAAGGTGCTTTTCAATATATTGAATGGACACTTGATTCGACTTATTTCTATGTTTTATATGGACATTCTTCCTAAATCTACTAAATGTAACATATTCGTAAAGATCCTGTGATGCGAGTGATATAGCTTTTCTAGTATATAAGGTTTAGCAAATCACATCAGGGGGTAAATAATTTGTTTAAGAAAATTGTCGTCGGATTGTCATTGGCTATCACGCTTGTAACCGCATCCTTTGCTGGAAACCAAGTGGAAGCTGCTTCATATCATACAAAAGCGATTAAAGTGGCTAAAAGTGAACTAGGTACAAAATATAAAATGGGTGGCATTTCTTCATCAGGTTTTGATTGTTCGGGTTTAGTGAAGTATTCATATCAAAAGGCTGGTAAGAGTTTACCAAGAACTGCTGCTGACATATATAAAAAAGGAAAGAAAGTTAAAAGCCTGCTAAAAAGGGGACTTAATGTTCTTTGCACCAAATAAAGCGAAAACACCCACACATGTGGCCATATACATAGGAAACAATGAATTCATACACTCGTCATCATCAAAAGGAGTGTCATACGCTAAAACCAATAATAGTTATTGGAAGCCAAAGTATATCGGTGCGAAACGTATATAATAGAAGAAAATCAATCTTAATATAAAAAAGCTAAGAGACTTAATGAAGTCTCTTTCAAATTGTAGACAAAAGGGTTTCGGAAGGTTTCATTCCGAAACCTTTTTGATTTTTTATTGGAATTGAAGCAGCTATTGCGGAAAGGAAAGCATGGCATGGGTTGAACAACGAGGGGACTTTTAAGAAAGTATCGATATCACCTCAAGTATTAATACTACTTAAAAACAAAAAAAGACTGTAGGCAAAAGTGTTCTATTTTAAAATTAAAACAAAGATCATTGGAACGGAAGGTGCGAGACTCCTGCGGGAAAAGCGCGTCAAGGGGAGATCCCACAGGTGCGAAGACGCCGAGGAGGCTCCCCAACCGCCCGCGGAAAGCGAGTACATGGAGTGGAAATCCAACGTTTAAAAATTGTACTAACCTTAAAGAGACTTAATAAAGTCTTTTTTTGTATTAAAAAATAAGAGTGAATGAGGCACATGGACAAGAGAATTGGCGTTTTGCTAATAGTTTAAGGTTATGGTGAGTCCTGAATTCGGTAATCGGTAGTATGAAGCATTCATGAAAGCTTTTTAGTTGACTGGAAATGGATAGTTTAATATGCTAAGCAAACCAAATCGAAGGAATTCCTGTTTTTTGCAAAAAAATTCCCAGACAAAATTATTGAAAGTCAAAGAAGGTCAATGTATAATAAAGTCAGAAAGTCAAAGAAGGTCAAAGATTTATTTTCAATTTAATTTTTTAAAGGAGGAGTACTACATGCTTTGTGAAAAATGCCATGTAAACCAAGCTAATATTCAAGTTCACCTAAATATGAATGGTCAGGAGCATGATGTGAAACTGTGCTCCACTTGTTATAAAGAAGAGCGAAACAAACTTGGAGCTGCTATGGGCGGAATGGATATGGGGAAATTCCAATTTAACGGATCTCCAAATTCATTCAATCCATTTAATTATAATGGTGTACCAAAACCGGATTCAGCTGAACATGGCGAGGATGGAGGATTGCTTGAGGAGTATGGCCGCAATTTGACCGATGTTGCTAAAGCAGGACTTATTGATCCGGTTATCGGACGAAATGAAGAAATCAAACGCGTTATTGAAGTTCTAAACAGACGCAATAAAAATAATCCAGTTTTAATCGGTGAACCTGGTGTCGGTAAAACAGCCATTGCTGAAGGCCTTGCTTTAGCGATTGTTGAAGGTTCAGTGCCAGTTAAATTACGTAATAAGCTAGTATATATGCTTGATGTAGCGTCCCTTGTTTCCAATACTGGAATTAGAGGGCAATTCGAAGAAAGAATGAAGCAATTGATCAGTGAATTACAGGAAAGAAAAAATGTCATTTTATTCATTGATGAAATTCATCAACTTGTGGGAGCAGGTTCGGCCGAAGGATCAATGGATGCAGGAAATATCTTGAAGCCTGCACTTGCACGCGGCGAACTTCAGCTTGTCGGAGCAACTACTTTATCCGAATATAGGAAAATTGAAAAAGACGGTGCCCTTGAAAGACGTTTCCAGCCTGTACAGGTTAACGAACCTACAACGGCTGAGGCATTGGTCATCTTACGCGGTTTAAAAGAAAGTTATGAATCTTATCATGGTGTAACATATAGTGAGGAAGCCCTAAAAGCGGCTGTTGAACTTTCAAACCGTTACATTCAAGACCGATTCCTCCCTGACAAGGCAATAGACTTAATGGATGAAGCTGGTTCCAAATTGAACTTGACCATCGAAGACGGCCAGGTAGAAAACATGAAAGAACGACTGGCGCAAATTTATAAAGAAAAAGAAATGGCCTTAAAAGAAGAAGCATATGAAAAAGCTGCCGTTCTTCGTGATGAAGAAGAAAAACTGGAAAAGTCATTGCAAGCAGGTGAAGATGCAATTAAGCCAACCGTTACCGTTGAAGACATCCAAAATATCATCGAACAAAAGACCGGCATTCCTGTAGGTAAGCTCCAAGAAGATGAGCAAGAAAGAATGGTTCATCTCCAAGCGGAGCTGATGAAAAAAGTAATTGGGCAGGAAGAGGCTGTCAAAAAGGTATCCAAGGCCGTTCGAAGAAGTCGTGCCGGGTTAAAATCCAAAAATCGTCCTACCGGTTCTTTCCTTTTCGTTGGTCCGACAGGAGTCGGTAAAACCGAATTGGCGAAAACTCTTGCTGAGGAATTATTCGGGGACAAGGACGCTATGATTCGTCTTGACATGAGTGAATTCATGGAGAAACACAGCGTTTCTAAATTAATCGGTTCTCCTCCTGGATATGTAGGACATGAGGAAGCTGGACAATTGACGGAAAAAGTTCGCCGCAAGCCTTACAGTATCATCTTATTGGATGAAATCGAAAAGGCACATCCGGATGTCATGCATATGTTCCTGCAAATCATGGAAGATGGCCGCTTAACCGACAGTCAAGGCCGGACCGTTACTTTTAAAGATACCGTGATCATCATGACGAGTAATGCAGGAGTCGGTGAGAAACAAAAAGTAATGGGATTCGGTACAAGTTCAGCTGTGGAAGAGGCTTCAATCCTGCAATCTTTAGGCAGCTTCTTCAAACCGGAATTCTTGAACCGGTTCGATAGCATCATTGAATTCTCTGCATTGAAGAAAGAAGATCTTCTGCAAATTGTTGATATCATGATTCACGAGCTAGACGAAACACTTGCTGCAAATGGTTTATCTTTAGATGTGACCAATGAAGCGAAACAAAGGCTAATTGAACTCGGATATCACCCAACTTTCGGGGCTAGACCGCTCCGCCGTGTTCTTCAAGAACAGCTCGAAGATGGCATCACAGACTTTATCTTTGAGCAGCCTGAAGTTAAGAACTTCACTGCAATTGTTGAAAATAACTCAGTGAAAATTATTAAAACACCATAAAGAGTACTAGAAATGCCTCCAAGACCGTAAAACTGTTATGGAGGCATTTTTTTCTTTTTTTTGGATTCACTTTCATTATACGATAAGTAAGGTCCAGAACTGACCTGTAGCTTTCGATTATTAAATATAGATTTCTGAATTTTCGACATAATTTGCAGATCGGATGTTTTGATGGATAATACCCGTGGAATCATAACATAATGGAAGATTCGCTCATGATTATAAAAATGAATAATTCCTGTTCTAAAATGGGAATTTCAATGGAGGAATGACCTATTAAAGATTCACTTTCTTATTTTGAAGAGGAAAATAAAAATAATCAAAAATCTATGGATAATGAAACGGAAAATCAGTTGGAATCCCTGCCAATTGCTAATATTAATCCGGTAAACCCGTCAGAATTGGATGATTTATATTTCTATGAAGGCAAAGATTTAGGAAACACCTATCTTAAAGATAATACGGCATTCCGGTTATGGGCACCACTTGCAACTGAAGCCAAGCTAGTTACTTATAAACATTGGGATGATACAGAAGGAATGGAGATTCAAATGGTTCGTTCCGAAAAGGGTACCTGGACCATTGAGCTGACCGGAAATCAGGATGGATTGATTTATACATATAAAGTGAAAGTGGGAGAAACCTGGAGTGAAGCCGTCGATCCTTATGTTCGCGCAGTTACTGTTAATGGTAATAAAGGGGTCGTGATAGATTTAACAGATACGAACCCAAAAAGGTGGACACGGGATAAACCACCTCTTGAAAAAGCTGAGGACATAGTCATTTATGAATTGCATATACGGGATTTATCGATTCATCCTGAAAGCGGAATCCATCATAAAGGTAAATTCTTAGGAGTAGTTGAAGCCGGAACCAAAGGTCCAGAAGGAGTGAAAACGGGTCTTGATCATATTAAAGATCTAGGTGTTACCCATGTTCAGTTTATCCCGATATTTGATTTTGCTACAGTCAATGAAAAGAAATTGAATGAACCACAATATAACTGGGGATATGATCCACAGAATTATAACGCTCCCGAAGGCTCTTATTCGTCTGATCCGTATCAACCAAAAGTCAGGATCCGGGAGTTAAAGGAAATGATTCAAGGTTTACATGACCACGGGTTACGAGTGATCATGGATGTTGTATATAATCACGTTTATTCTGTGGCAGACTCAAACTTCCATAAACTCGTTCCCACTTACTTTTTCCGCTATAACGCCGACGGCACCTTATCTAATGGAACTGGTGTAGGAAATGATACTGCTTCCGAACGTAAAATGATGCGGAAATTCATCGTTGAATCCGTAACCTATTGGGCGAAGGAATTTAACCTTGATGGTTTCCGTTTCGATTTAATGGGTATTCACGATGTGGAAACGATGAATGTAGTGAAAAAGGCACTGGCAGAAATTGATCCGACGCTCATTGTTTTGGGCGAAGGCTGGGATATGGATACACCCTTGGCCCAAGAGCTGAAAGCAAATCAAAAGAATGCTTTTAAAATGCCTGGAATCGCTCACTTTAATGATGCAATCCGTGATGGTTTAAAAGGGTTTGTCATGAATGAACATGATAAGGGATTCGTCAATGGCAAACCAGGAATGGAAGATATTATAAAAAAAGGCATCGCTGGTGGTTTGAAATATGATGAAGATATCGCAACATATCAAAGACCAGATCAAGTGATCAATTATGTTGAGGCACATGATAATTATACTTTATGGGATAAGCTGCTCATCACTAATCCAGATGCGACAGAAGAAAAACGGAAACAGATGCATAAATTAGCTTCGGCAATTGTCTTACTGTCACAGGGGATTCCAATGATACATGCTGGACAAGAGTTCATGCGCTCCAAGGATGGAGATGAAAATAGCTATCAATCTTCTGATTGGATTAACAGGTTGGATTGGAAAAGGAGAGCGGAGTTAGATCGGGAAGTGAAATATATGAAAGGGCTGATTTCTCTCAGGAAAAATCATTCTGTTTTTAGGTTAAGCACACCCGAAGAAATTGAGGAGCAATTGCATTTCATTGATGCACCGCCAAATGCTGTTGCATTCACCTTACAACATCAAGATTATAAAATGGCAGTGATTCATAATGCAAATTGGGACGCGATAACCATTACTCTTCCTCACGAAGGTAATTGGGCCGTTTTAGTGGATGGTCAGCATGCGGGCCTGGAAGAAATTGATAGGATTAAAGGGAGTCAGATAACCGTTGCCCCTTTAAGTTCGTTTGTATTGAAAGCAAACTCTAATCATTGATACTAAAGTCGAAGTGAGTGAATACTATGTCTCACTTCGGCTTTAGTTTATTTTCTAATATGAAATTGGTCAAATGAAGACTTCCATTTATTCACTTTCACAAGTTTGAGAAAATTTGTACGAGGGTAGAAAAAACCAAATGATGAATTTTATCGTTTTTTAAGAGGGGAGCGATTATTTTGCCAGAGAAAGTGCATATAAAAATCAATGGTGCTGAGACCAGTCTGGAAGGTAATCAAACAATATTACAAATGCTGACGGATAGCTCCATTGAAGTCCCGAATGTTTGTTACCACCCTAGCCTAGGTCCTATCGAAACATGTGATACATGTTTAGTGAGCGTTAATGGAGAACTAGTTAGATCTTGTTCCACCAAGATCAAAGATGGGGATGTAATCGATACAGTTGGACCAGAGGTAAAAGAAGCACAGGTCATGGCGATGGACAAGATATTATATAACCATGAGCTTTATTGTACGGTTTGCGATTATAATAATGGCACTTGTGAAATACACAATACCGTAAAGGAAATGAAGGTAAATCATCAAAGTGTTCCTTTTGATCAAAAACCCTATGAAGTAGATCGGACGAATCCATTCTATCGATATGACCCGGATCAATGCATCCTTTGCGGCCGTTGTGTTGAAGCTTGTCAAGATGTACAGGTCACTGAAACATTGACTATTGATTGGGAAGCAAAACGTCCGCGTGTCATTTGGGATGACAATGTTCCGATCAATGAATCTTCATGTGTGTCATGTGGGCACTGTTCCACCGTTTGCCCGTGTAATGCAATGATGGAAAAAGGAATGGAGGGTGAAGCTGGATTTTTAACTGGCATCGCTAAACAAACTCTTCGACCTATGATAGAAATTACGAAAAATGTTGAAACGGGTTATGGCTCGATTTTAGCGATTTCAGATATGGAATCCGCCATGAGGGATGCAAGGATCAAGAAGACGAAAACGGTTTGTACATACTGTGGTGTAGGATGCAGCTTTGACGTTTGGACCAAAGACCGTAAAATCCTTAAGATCGAACCGCAAGTGGAGGCACCTGCAAATGGAATTTCAACTTGCGTTAAAGGGAAATTCGGATGGGATTTCGTGAATAGTGAAGAAAGACTAACAAAACCTTTAATTAGAGAAGGGGATGCGTTCAGAGAGGCTGAATGGGAAGAAGCCCTTGAATTGATTTCCTTTAAATTCACCGACATCAAGGATTCTTACGGTCCTGATTCGATGGCCTTCATAACGTCTTCCAAATGCACCAATGAAGAGTCCTTTTTAATGCAAAAGCTGGCTAGGGGAATCATCGGCACCAATAATGTGGATAACTGTTCCCGGTATTGTCAGACACCGGCTACTTTGGGACTATTCAGGACGGTTGGATATGGCGGAGATACAGGGGGCATAAAGGATATCGAAAAGTCCGAACTTGTATTGATCATTGGCTCCAATACATCCGAATCACACCCCGTGTTGGCTACAAGAATTAAACGTTCCCATAAACTGGGGAAACAGAAGCTGATAGTCGCAGACATCAGAAAGCATGAAATGGCTGACCGGTCCGACCTCTTCATCCAGCCTGCTCCGGGATCGGATATGATATGGCTTTCGGCCGTCACTAAATATATCGTCGATAAAGGTTGGACAGATAAAGACTTCATCAAAAATCGTGTAAATGGGATGGAGGAATATATCAAGACTTTAGAACCCTACACAATGGAATATGCGGAAAAAGTAACAGGCGTAGTTAAGGAAGATTTAATTACGTTGGCAAAAGCCATTCATGAAGCGGGAAGCGTTGCAGCACTTTGGGCAATGGGCGTTACCCAGCATGGCGGAGGAAGTGATACGAGTACTGCAATTTCCAATTTATTGCTCATAACGGGCAACTACGGTAAACCTGGAACAGGCACTTACCCTTTACGCGGACATAATAATGTACAAGGAGCCAGTGATTTTGGCAGTATGCCGGATCGCTTGCCAGGTTATGAAAAAGTAACGGACGAAAAGGTAAGAGCGAAATATGAAAACATCTGGGGTGCAAAAATACCCGAAAACCCTGGCCTTAATAATCATGAAATGGTCGAAGGGATTCATTCAGGTACCATTAAAGCCATGTACTTAAAAGGTGAAGATATGGGGCTGGTCGATTCGAATATCAATCATGTCCATGAAGCATTTGAAAAACTGGACTTCTTTGTGGTACAAGATATCTTCTTATCAAGAACGGCTGAATTCGCGGATGTCGTCCTTCCAGCAAGCCCAAGCTTTGAAAAAGAAGGTACCTTCACGAATACCGAACGCCGTATACAACGCCTGTATCAAGTCTTTGAACCGCTTGGCGACTCAAAGCCTGATTGGCAAATCATTATGAATGTGGCGAATTCGTTAGGAGCGGGTTGGAGTTATGGGCATCCAAGTGACATCATGGATGAAGCAGCTAAACTATCACCATTATATGCTGGAGTAAATTACGAACGCTTGGAAGGTTATAAAAGTCTTCAATGGCCAGTTGCTTCAGATGGTAAAGATACTCCATTGTTATTCACGGAAGCTTTTCCGTTTCCCGATGGAAAAGCGAGGTTATTTCCAGTCGAATGGACCAAACCGATTGACTTTGGGGATGAGTTTGATATCCATGTGAATAATGGCCGCTTATTGGAACATTTCCATGAAGGAAACATGACATATAAATCAAAAGGCATCAGTTCCAAAACGCCAAAAGTCTTCCTTGAGGTATCCCGGGAATTGGCAAAAGATAGAGGGCTCGAGGATGGCAACCTTGTTCGGCTCACTTCACCGTATGGACATGCAAAAGCGCAATGTCTGATTACAGATCGTGTAAAAGGTAAAGAAGTTTATCTTCCGATGAACGATTCAGGTGACGGGGCCATCAACCAATTGACAAGCAGCCATGCAGATAAAGATACTGATACTCCCGCCTATAAGGAAGTTCAAGCAAAAATGGAAGTTATTAGGGTTAAAGGAGACAATCCATTGCCGAGCATCAACCATCGTAATGGGAATCCTCAACCGCAAATGGGTGTACAAGTACAAAAAAAATGGGCCCGCGAAGATTATATATTCCCTGGTGACCTCTTGAAGATCAAAAAGGAGGAGAGGAACCGTGGCTAAAGCGACAAAAGTGATCAATCGAATCAGCATTAGTGATGAAGAAAGAAGAAGGATCGAATTAGAGGATATCGAGCGTACCCTATTGGAAAATAAAGAAGTGATTAAAGAAACGTTTGAAGTCATGAAGGGCATGCAGGAACGTGGGATATTATCGATGGTTAACAGCTTGTTGAAGGAAGGGGATAAAGTGCTGAACATTCTTGTCAAGACAGCGGACACCCCAGAAACGGCAAATACGCTGAAAAATCTGCTTCTCATACTTGGCACATTAGGGACACTTAATGTTCAGCAGCTTGAACCGCTAATCCTGAAAATCAACACAGGGATTGCCCGTATAGCTGAAGCTGATAAAACGCCAGAAAAGCCAAGCTATTTAGCGTTACTGCGTTCCTTGAATGACAAAGAAGTCAAACAAGCCATGACCTTCCTGATGACCTTCATTAAAGGAATGGGAGAAGATACAAGCGATTTAGAAAGAACGACCCAATTACCCGAAAATCAACATTTGCATAAAACGAATGAAACAGCTGACATAGAACGGCCCACCTCCAGAAAATCATACGGATCAAGTATTCCCAGTAAAAGCGGAAGCGATAAAAAACGAAACACCGGTTGGTTTTGGATTGCAGCAGGAGTTTCACTCGTAACGATTCCACTAACCTTAGCTAAAAGTAGGAAATAAAGTGCCTTGCTCGTTAAACTTATTGAAATGGACGTATCGTATACGAAATTGACTTTGTTTTTTGAGAACCCACTAAAAATATTTAAGCCGATGATTTCCAAAAGGGAATGCATCGGTTTTTTTCGTTGAACGTGCTATCAAAATTTCTCTCGCCATCCTTTTATTACATATATTTATATAAAAAAATATGGTAAATAACAAGAGCAGAAAGTAATCTTCTCCACGTCCTACGATCAAATATTGTTTTATTCTATAGAAAGAGCCATATATTCAAGCCCTGTAGGTTGTCGAGGAGTATAATAAGTAAATACGTGCCTAAAAAACACAATGATGGTAGCGCTCTTATCACAGTATCACCTCATTCTTTTATCTTAAAGCGTGGTAAATACTTTAAAATTATGTACGAAAGTCGTACCAGAAAGCCATTTTAGTATACTTGCCATTTTAATTCCTAATAATTAAGGAAACTTATACTTGTAGAAACAGCTCGCGTGCCATAAAATGGGAGTATTAAAATGGTCAAGGAGTGTAAAAATGAAGCTGAAATTAATGACGGTCACTATGGGAATCTGTTTTTCGATAATACTTTCAGGTTGTTCAAGTGAAGAGGAAAGTGTTGTACAAAAAGAAAGCGGACATGAAGGACATTCAGAGCATACGGTATCCGGAGATCTTCAGGAGGAGACCAGCAGTAAGGAAATAGCACCGGATTTCTTAGCTGAAAAACCAGAGGATATGAAGACAATCTATTTAGCTGTTGCTCAAAATAAAGATTTACTAGAAAAAATACCTTGTTACTGCGGTTGCGGAGAGTCAGCTAACCATAAAAATAATTATGATTGTTTTATCCATGAGAATAAAAAAAATGGTGAAGTGGTTTGGGATGACCACGGGACAAGATGCGGAGTTTGCTTAGAAATTGCTGCGCAATCCATATTGGACTTGAATGACGGCATGAGCGTCAAAGAGATCCGGAATAAAGTCGATGAAAAATATAAAAGTGGATATGCTAAACCAACTCCTACCCCTGAAGTGTAAGTGAAAAAAAGTATGAAATTCTAGACTGAAATGATAACTTGGAAAAATGGCTTTGGCCCGATATTCTTTCGGAAAAAGGCCATTTTTTTAACTTCTTGGAGCGGTGGATTTTTCACATATATATTATTGGTCAAAAAGGGGAATACTTCCATTAAACATTCAACCGTAAAGGAGCTATCACCTTGACATTAATCCGCCTTGGTTATGTAGCCATGAGTAATCATGTGCCAAACTGTTCACCATCCCAAACGATGACTTTTGCTCAGTTTTCTAAGATTAAGGACAGAGATGCAGCGATAAGGAAGCTCGAACGCCTTTCAATATCCAATCTTCATAATTGCTGGCGTTTACTGATTCATAACGAAGCTAATAATATTCAGTTCTTTAGGCTTACTTCAAAACTTATCCCTTTAGCCAATCATCCGGAAATTCCAGAATGGGATTACATAGATGCTATTTCAGAAGAACTGGCTAAATTAAAAACATTCATAAATAATCACCCAAAAATAAGGATAGATTTTCACCCAGATCATTTTGTCATCTTGAATAGTTCAAATATCGATATTCTGAAGACATCCTTAAAAACATTAAGGATGCATTATACATTATTAAAAAAAATGGGAGTGGATCCCGAACATCGCTGTGTTTTGCATGTTGGCGGGGGGTATGGCGAGCATGTACAGGCATTAGAGCAGTTTATCCATAATTGGGGTTTGATTCCGGAATCGATTCAAAGAATGGTCATTCTTGAGAATGATGATACTACCTTTACTTTGTCGGAAACCCTTTATTTATGTGAAAAATTGGGAATACCGATGGTTTTTGATTATCACCATCACCTCGCACATCATTTACCAAGTGAAGATTGGAAAGATCATTGGGACCGAATATTGAATACCTGGAGTAATTCCAAACTACACCCTAAAATGCATATTTCAAGTCCAAGGTCCGATAAAGAATTTCGAGCACATGCTGACTTTGTGGATACTGGGATGTTCATGGAATTTTTGCAACAAATAAAAGGAAGCTTACCACATCTCGATTGCATGATTGAAGCAAAACAAAAAGATGGAGCGCTTTTCCAGTTGATGGAGGAGCTGAAAAGTCACAAAGACATAGAAATCATTGATGATGCCAGTTTTTATATTCATTAATGGATTGAGGGATATTTGACAAAGGGAAGTAAATTGAATTCTCTTTATCAAAATCAATTGTTTACATAACATTATTATTGTTAATAGATTGATGCTATTCCTGTATTCGAATTCCGTTATCAATGAAAAATTGTTTAGAAAGAGCGAGGGGTTAAAAAGTCATAAAAGTTATTGCAAAACTTCTTCATTAACAATCTGGTTAGCAGGGGGAAAGGCCCTTTTTTATAATTGGGAATACGATAGTTGTTCTGTTGTCTGTTTGAGCAGCTTTCATATTCCTTTGACTGCCCCTCTCCAAGGTACATTTATTTTTACAGGAATATATTGTAATCAAAGCCGAATATTCTATAGCAAGGTGAAATCGGCGGCTTTTTAAATATCGAAAGCAGACTATGTTAAAAATTAGAAAAATAGTTATTTTTTAATATTTTATAGACAAAATATAATAAAAACCCCAAAAAACGAGCTCCATATTTGGCTTTTAAAGCTATTGTTTTAATTCATTGGAGTCTTAAGTCAAGAACCAATTAAAAGCGCTCTATGAAGCTATAAGCCGGTGAAAGGAGGGTAGTAGATTACAAGCTCTTTTTGGGTTGATTTTATAAGAATATTCCGAATGTAACAAAGGACCTCTATTGATACATTCGAAATCCCGTTAAATCAAGGTTTATAAGCGTATCAAAATTTATAAAACTTGCCTTTTTTTAAGCTGTTCACGTACAATGAAAGAAGGAGAAAGGGGAATGAGCCGTTCATGCAAGCAACCTCTCAAAAAATTAAAAATGTCCAGCCGATACGCAGGTTGGATCACATAGAAAAGATGAAAAAATCACTATTAAAATATTGCAGCTACAGGGATTATATGATGTTTTCGATCGGGATAAACATCGGGTTACGTATAGGCGACCTTTTACAATTGCGAGTGAAAGACATCCTTGAGGGTACGCATATAGTCATCGTGGAGCAAAAAACAGATAAAATTAAGCGGTTTCTTGTCAATCCTCAACTTCGTAAGGAAGTTAGGAAGTATGTCCGGAAATCGAACCTGAAAAATGAACAGTATTTATTTCCAAGTCGAAAAGGTAATGGTCCAATCACTAGGGTGCAGGCCTATCGGGTTCTGAACAAAGCGGCTGAAATGGCAGACATTCCGGATGTCGGTACACATACCCTCCGAAAAACCTTCGGCTATTTGCATTACCAAAAATTCAAGGATATCGCTTTACTGCAACAAATCCTTAATCATTCCAATCCAAAAGATACGATGATTTACATAGGACTCACACAGGATTTAATGGACGAAACATTAATGGATTTCTATTATTAACTGAACGGACAAAGACAACTCCTGTATTTTTCATTCTATTTATATGGATAACACAGTCCTTTAGAAGAGCGTTATTATAGAGAAACATTATTTCATTATATTTCTTAAAGGATAGATAAAACCGGCATCATTGGTGCGGAGAGAAAGGGCTTTCGGAAGGGGAAACGCTCCTTTTACTAGGAAAATCACCTTCACTGAGGATTTTAAAAAAATAAGAGTTTTGGTCGGGCAATAGTTTTAAATCAACCGAATGACTTTTCAAAAAAGACTAGAATATATATAGTCTTTTTTTTGATATCACCTCTACTGATTTTTATAAAGAATCGCTCAATTTCTTATCAATATAGTATATTAGAAATATTTTTTCTTTTAAAAATCTGTTGTTCTCCGGTTTAACAAATAATGAATCAGAAAGTTATCAGTAATGAATGGTTGCTGCAAAATGAAGTAACTATAATATTATTATGTTAACTAAGATGATATTATCCCACTGTTAATGGACTCATCAGATAAACTGCACCTCAATCGTTAAAGAACATCACATAATTGGGGTGCAGTATAGAGTGGTTGCCAGGAATATTGGTAATTAGTTCGGTTATAAGGTACTCTTATTCATTATATGATCTAGCTCCAAAGGTAAAAAAGCATACTCCCCGTCCTTAATAATCTCACATTTACGAACTGGAATTGGCTGTTTAAAAATAGGCCCATCTATTACTGTAGTATGAAACTCTCCACCTTCTCCGCAGGGGTCAATGCCTCGAGCTTCAAGTTCCTTCACGTATTCATGGGTTAACGTTCGTCCTAAATCATCCTCTCGCATCCCCAATGATAAATTAACGGTTACAATCATCGTAACGAATCCTAGATTCATGAACTCTTCGACAGCTTCACGATGGTTCATTTCCCATAAAGGCATTCCAAGCTTCAATCCGGCATTCTTCGTAACCTTATCATGCCAACAGCCATGGGCAGGCATATCCAGGTCTCCAGTTACCAACACTTCTGCTCCTAGATTCTTAGCATCTTTTAAAAGGCGCATAAATACCTTTTCATAATCAATCCAACTGGCAGCCGCAGTATATACAGGCAAACCTATTGATTCAGCTTGGGCTTTTATGAGTTCCGGAGGCATTCCATGGGATCTGGAACGTTTTCCTTCCTCCTCCAGCATGACAATCAGCCCTACAGCTTCTCCAACCTTCAATGCTTTATATAAGGCTAAAACACTATCTTTTCCTCCGCTAAAAGATGCTATGAATTTATGCCCGAGAGCACTATTTTTCCAATCGATTAATTCTGCCATGCAATTTTCCCCTTTATTCTAATGACTTTTACCAATTTCATATTTTGTATTTCATAACTATATTTGTTTGATTTTAACACGGTTGGAGCCTGCAGATAAGATATTAATGTATCTTGATACAAAAAGACTTGATTTAAATGGAATTTCATCCAAAAAAAACTTCTCTATACTGAACTGAACAATATAAGATGATTATTTTAAATCACTAGTGTTTAGCTACATATAAATGAATGCCATAAATTATCATTATATGAGAGAAGTAGATGTTTACCTAGGAATGTATCCAGTGTTTTTTTAATTGGATACAATTTATTTAATTTTCTGTATTGTAATCGCTTTATTAAGTTGATATAGTTTTAATTGTATCCAATATCGAAAGGTGGACGCTGGATTGGATAATGCTAATTCTAAAAGAGATAAATCTACAATCGTAAAAAATGTAACGAAAAGTCTTAGGAAGGCGATTTTGAATGGGACGTTGAAAAAGGGGGAGCGACTCATCCAAGAGGAGTGGGCAGATCGCCTGGAAGTAAGCAGAATGCCCATTCGTGAAGCCCTTACACAACTTCAAATGGAGGGGTTGGTGGAAATGGTTCCTCATAAAGGAGCAATCGTCACACCGATTACCCGGGATGATATTGAAGAAATTTATCATACCAGGTCCCTGCTTGAAGGCCTTGCTGTAGAAAAGTCGCTTCCTTTTTTAACAAAGGAGGATAAAGAAAAATTAAAGGGAATTTTGATTGAAATGGAAGGGATTCAGTTATCTGATGAAACCAATGAACATTATATCCTTTTGAATGCGGCTTTTCATGAAACCCTCCGAAAAGGGTGCCCATGGCCAAGAGTTCAAAAAATGGTAGAAACGTTGGGGATCTCACCCATTGCGCCGAATTTGCTGATTGATTATTACCCAGAAACGCAACGGGAACACCGGATGATATATGAAGCGGCACTAAGAGGGGATCCTGCAGAACTAAGGGCAGCAGTAGAATTTCACATCTTACGGACTAAGAACAATTTAATTACGTATATGGAGTTGCTGAATACTAAAAATCATCAATAAAAGGAGTGTTAATTGTGTATGATTTCGCAATTGTTGGCGGGGGAATTGTAGGTTTATCGACGGGAATGGCCCTTTATCAGCGGTTTCCTAATGCTAAAGTGGTAGTCATTGAAAAAGAGGCTGTTGTTGCAGATCATCAAACGGGGCATAACAGCGGCGTAATCCATTCAGGAATTTATTATAAACCAGGCAGTTTCAAAGCACGGTTTGCCCGTCAAGGAAGCAAATCAATGACGGAATTCTGTAGGATGCATGGAATTGATCATGATATTTGTGGCAAGGTCATTGTTGCAACAAAACCAGAAGAGTTGCCCCTTCTAGATGATTTATTTTCACGCGGTTTACAAAATGAGCTAGCTATCCAAAGAATCGGTGTGGAAGAGTTAAAGGAAATTGAACCGCATGTTAATGGACTAGGAGCGATTCGCGTCCCGCAAGCTGGCATCGTCAATTATCGTCAGGTAAGTGAAAAGATGGCGGATATCATCCGAGGCAACGGCGGTGAAATCAAGCTGAATACAAAGGTGGAGAAGATTGACGAGGATTCTGATGAAGTCATCATCACTACGAATAACGGGACAATAAAAGCAAGGATAGTCATTAATTGCGCTGGATTGCACAGTGACCGTATCGCAGCAGCCGCGGGGTATAAAACTGATATGAAAATTGTCCCGTTTCGGGGTGAATATTTTAAATTGAAGCCCGAAAAGCGCTTTCTTGTCAATCATTTAATTTATCCGGTACCTAACCCTAAGTTTCCATTTCTAGGAGTTCATTTCACACGGATGATTATCGGCGAAGTAGATGCTGGACCAAATGCTGTACTAAGTTTCAAACGTGAAGGTTATAAAAAAACTGACTTCAATGCGAAGGATTTAACTGAAGTTTTAAGCTATAAAGGTTTTTGGAAACTGGCCAGTAAATTCATGAAGGAAGGGATGGATGAATATGTCCGTTCTTTTAGTAAAAAGCAATTTACGAAAAGCCTGCAGGAATTGATTCCGGAAATTCAAGAAGATGATTTAATCCCAGCACCTGCCGGAGTCCGGGCACAGGCGTTACAGGATGATGGTAATATGGTGGATGATTTTCATATTATAATGGGGAAACGGACCATTCATGTTTGTAATGCACCGTCACCTGCAGCAACAGCCTCCATTGAAATTGGAAAAGAGGTTGTTACCCGCATTCCGGAACAAACACACTTATTGGAAGCTGTATTGACAAAATAATATTCGTTAAAGAGAGGAAGAGGCCTCATGTTCAATGGTAAAACAATTTTTATTGCAGGTCACGCACGTTTACCTCAAGGGATGGCGGCGAAAAGTGTCTTTGAAACATTGACCATCACTGCAGAAGTCGATGCTAAATATGGTGTTGTCCTGGAGGCTTCTTGTACACTGGCAACAGAGCATGGACGGGAATTTATTGGGCATTTGTTAAAAGGAATCAGTTTAAATGATGGTGTTGATGAAGCGATAGAATCGATTACATCTTATTATCGGGGGAAAGCGGCTAATGCATTGATTGCTGCCTTGAAGGACCTGGATCTCCATTTTCAGCAAATTAAAGCGGCAGAAAAAACGAAACTACCAAGTTAGTAAAATGATTTATCAGAATAATTTGTAAAAGGTGTTGACATTTTTACGGAAAAACGTTTTAATGTAATTAAGCCAATATTATGACATTAACACCTTTTGGAAAATACCTTTTCAGAATCGTGTAAAGATCTTAATGATTGGAAACAGGAAAAATAAATCATACATAAACTGCATATTCGCTGTGACTCTATTTGCATAGAGCAGTGAAGTGAATATAAGCCAGTTGTACAGTTGGATTCCCATTTTATTTGGGGATCATGTGCGACTGGCTTTTTATATTTCCTGTTAACTTTGTCACCTATATTACAAATAACAGGAGGAATCATTCATGAACATTGCAGAAAAAAAGAGAGCGAAGTTTGAAAGGAAAACAGAAAAATACGAGGTGAAAGTTCACCCTCAATCCAGCCGTTTATATCATATTGAAATTTCAAAAGAGGCGATTGCTGCTTTTTTAGAAACGGTATCCAAGGATAATCAGTCTGTTCAACATCTGGAATATACGCCATATGCACGACTCATCATTGCTTCATATCTTTTGGATCAAGTAGGGGAAGACTTTGGTGAATTGCTTTGTAACATCGTTCATGATCGGGAATCCGGCGGCTTCACCCTTGGCTTGGAGGGTGTCACGGAGAATACAGATGAATATGTCATTTTTGCAACGGCCATTTCATACTTGCTGGGAACTCCAAACCATGATTCCATGTCAGGGAAATATTATGCCCGCTTCAGTGTTCAAGACACGGATAGCAGTGATTCATATTTACGTCAGGCTTATCGTTTATTTACACTTCATACGGATGGCACCTTTGTAGATGAACCAACGGACTGGTTACTAATGATGAAGATGATCGAACAAAATGCACGCGGTGGCGAATCACGTTTATTGCATTTAGACGATTGGAAAGAGCTTGATATGTATGTGAATCATCCATTATCCAGCCACAAATTTACGTATAAAGCTCCAAAAAGTAAGAACGTTGACCAGGAAATTGAAAGATTGACCTTCTTCAATCATAATAACAAACCTGGTGTATGTTTTATCGATCAATTTGTTTATCCTGAATCAATCGAACAAGCCAAATACTTGCGCGATTTATCCAATTCATTAGAAAGTGATGAAAGTGTACTTGAACTTGAACTGCCTGTTGGAGATTTAGTTGTTGTCAACAACATATTCTGGCTTCACGGCCGCGCTGCATTTGAAAAGGATTCGAACCTGAATCGTGAATTACTTCGCCAACGCGGAAGGTTCAATCAATAGTTTCATTTTGTAAACCCAAACATTTTTTTCATCCCCAAATACCATTTTAAAGATAAATTCTTTTCAATCCAAGGGTTGGAAAGCAATTTATCTTTTTTTTGAGGTTTCCAACAAGATTCATAATGCCCCTATGTCGGTGGCAAATCTGGATTTCTGATATACTGAATTGGCCAAAATAAATAAAGGGAAGAAGGGGTAGTAATTTATGGGGATCGCTAATTTTTCTAAGTTTACGCAATTTAAAGACTTAATTAAAGCTTTACCTGCTGTCTATACAGAAGAAATGATAAAGAGCGAGCAATTTTTGCTTGAAAGAGAAGAAAAGAAAAAACTCGAATTATATTATGCTCCTTTCGAATATATAAATGAACGGGCCAAAGTGGTGATTGTCGGAATCACTCCTGGTTTACATCAAATGAAAAAATCTTATTCTACCGTAATTAATGCAAGAGGGCACCTGCATGGTGACGAAGAGATCCTGCACGAAGTAAAAAAAAATTCCAGTTTTGACGGAACGATGAGAAAAAATTTAGTTAAAATGTTGGATGAGCTTGGATTACACACATACTTAAACATTTCGTCCACACTAGATCTTTTTGACGAAGCGAGTCACCTCGTTCATACTACCTCAGTTTTAACCTACCCAGTTTTTTATAACGGAAAAAACTATAGTGGAACAACTCCGAACATTTTAAAGACCGAGTTGCTTAAAAAAAATATAATGGAAGGCTTTGCTACCGAAATAGGTACCATTGAACGTCCGCTTATTATTCCTTTAGGCGTTAATGTTACCAAGGTCTTAAACTATTTAGCGGGTCAAGATTATATGGATGCCAATAACATACTTCTAGGATTTCCTCATCCATCTGGAGGAAATGGGCATCGACATAAGCAATTTGCAGCAAATAAAGAGCAAATGAAAATGATGTTACAGCACTATTTTTCAAAGGAAATGACCGCGGGTTAAAAAGGAGTGCTGTATGCTCATTGAATCTTTTGTAGGTATAAAAGGATGGAAAACAGTTAATTATTGAATTCTATAATTCATCTATTTGTGTTAAAAGTAAAATTAACTATTTACTACTGATATTATGGTGATTATAATAGGAACGAATGTTCTTAATTATAGGAGGCATTAACATGGATGAATTAGAGGAATTTTTAAAAACACTCACTATTGAAGAGTTAAAAGTTATTTATGAAGAAGTAAGTGAACCTGATATTAATAAATAGATGAAATAAATTGAAATGGAAGATTCTTATTTTTTCATTTCAAAGAACAGCATGATTTTTGAAATGAGGTACTTTATCATGAAAACCATAGCCTAAGAACCAACGGTAAGTCATATTTGTTTCCGCTTCTTCAATCGTTTTACGCATGGAGCGAATACCAAAGGTATGTTGAATGAATGTCAGTTTAACTAAAATAACTGGATCAATACTTGGGCGTCCTACCTCTGAATACATATCTTTCACCAAGTCATAAATGAAAGTGAAGTCAATGGCAGCCTCCATTTTACGAACCAAATGGTTCGGTGGCACCAGTTGATCTAAAGTAATCATTTCACGTTGATCGCGCAGAATAGAATCATGTTTAGAAAGCATCTTCATCACCTCAAGTTTTAATACTTCTATTTTAAAACAAAAATGACTAGGCAAAAGTGTTCTATCTAAAAGTTAAAGCAACGTCCAAATTGTACAAACCAAAATAAATAGACAAACTCTATTTTCCTCGAGTTTGTCTACAGTCTGAATCAAGGACCCATTAAAGGTCCTTGATTTTTTTATGAAAAGGACCATTTTAAAAAAACGGAACTGATCATTTTCTGATCAGTGGAGTTCATACAGCAAGTTAATTAAAGGGAAGCTAAATTTATAGCGCACCTCTTACATCATAATTTTCGATTTCGATTTCAATTTCTCTGTCAAGTGCGAGGTTTGCCAATAGTGAGCCTATATACGGGCCCATTGTTAAACCTGAAGCTCCAAGACCATTGGCTACGATTATGCCTCCCCAGCCAGGTAAAGGTCCCATGACGGGAAGGAATCCCGGCGTGAATGGACGGAATCCGACCCTTGCTTCAACAAACGTACTATCTGTCAAACCGGGGGCGGTTTGCAAGGCTTTGTTGAAAACCTCCTGCAGCCCTCCTGCGGTCATTCGGTTATCGAAAACTTCCGTATTTTCATGAGTCGCCCCCGCAACGATTTTATTATTATCAAAAGCCAATAGATATTGATCACTCGGAGGCATGACTACAGGCCAGTTATTTGTATTTTCATTTGCCATTTCCAGATGAATGATTTGAGCCTTTTGGAAAGTCACTTGAAAATTCACGCCCAGTGGTTTCAGTAATTCCGATGCCCAGGCGCCAGCACAAACAATCACTTTATCAGCAGGAATGAATTCATCTCTAAGTGTTACACCTGACACTTGAGTACCGTTATATGTAAGTTTAGCCTCGCCATACATAAGTTTTGCACCGTATTTTTGTGAAGCCCTCAATAAGGAATCACGTAGTGCGCGTCCATCGACCCGCGCTGCACCACTCACATGAACGGCTGCATATTCGCTGGAAAGAGGCGGGAATAAGGCACGTGTTTCCTCTGCGGAAAGTAAGGTGATCGCCCCCATCTCCGGTGCATCTTCTTGCCGTTTTGTCGCCCGGTCCTTCATGGCATTCAGTTTAGCTTCATCTGTATGCAGACTTATGGCACCGACCTGGGCATACCCGGTCTCGGTTTCACCGTCCCGTTCAAGTTCTTTAATTAAACCCGGGTAAAATGCCGCACCATTTTTGGCAAGAAGATACCAAGCTTGGTTGCGTCTTTGCGATATCCACGGGCAAACGATTCCAGCAGCTGCAGATGTTGCTTGACCGACATCTTGGCGGTCAATAATAATCACTTCAACCCCATTTTTAGCCAACTGATAGGCAGTGGAAGCTCCCAAAATTCCTGCACCAACTACAATGATTTTTTGCATGATTCAACATCTCATTTCTTTCATATGTATAAACACTTACCACTACTATATCGAAGACTCGAAATGATTGCCATATCTGATATTGTAATTTCTTTCACAAAGTTATTTTATCTATACTGAATATGCTATGATTGAAATTGTGAAAGCTTGAAAAGACACTAGGAGGACATATCATGCTAAAAAAACAAATGGAATCATACATATCAAAATCCGTAATCGAAAACAAGATTGAGTTATTTAAAGAAGAAAAGGACTATGTAGAAAAGCATAAATTACTCGCTGAAGATATCATTATAGTGGAAAAAGAAAATGCATCGCGTTTTACGGATGCTTATATGGAGCGGAGTAATAAAGAGAGTGAAGAATTAATCTCTGAAGAGAAGTCTGCATTTTTATCACAACCAATCGAGTATTTGAAAAAAAACAAAGATGAATTCCTTTACTTTGAATCACAATGGTTCGAATTAATCGGTGTTGAGGCACTTTCGTTAGAAGTCGATGATGTTTTCGGTACATATAATGCTATGTTCGGATTGAAATTCCAGAAAAAAATGGGAGATGTTTTAAAAACGTATTTAACCAAGGAACTCCAAGAAGGAATTGGGTCGTTCAGTTTAATGTTTAACCAGGGCGAAGGGCTATGGGATGTGAATTTTGCCTTGGATAACATTAATGGGTTTCAAGAAGACATGTCATTGGAAGAAGCTTTTCATTTAATTTATCATTTTCTTTTCAACCTTGTTCAAACGATCGAGGAAGATATGTAAAACGAGGTGCCGCCATTAATTTTAATGGCGGTTTTTTAAATTTTCATGGATAATCCATTGCCCCTAGGCTATGGCTTCTGGATTTTAATCGATTGGCTCTAGATATGATTAAAGGAAACTGAGAAAATTCGTCGAATTTATTAATGATATACGATATTTAATAAACTTAAATGTTTTGTTTTAGCAATTTCGATTTTTTTTATGTAAATGCAGTTAAATCGGAAGGGGAAGTTATACTTGCTGAATGAATTGAAAGTTACTCAAATTACCATTCCATTGCCTTTTAGATTGGACCATGTCCATTGTTTCCTAGCGGAAGGTGAAAAAGGATGGACTATCATTGATGCGGGATTAAATAACAAAACGACAAGGGATTTATGGAACCCAATTACCGAAAAACACGATATTACCGATATTATCATCACACATTATCACCCAGATCATTTCGGGTATGCAGGGACATTACAACAATTGACCGGTGCGGATGTATGGATGACAGAAGTCGATGAGCATGCGGGAACTACGTATTGGGAAGCCGAATCGCTGAATCTGCTTAAAGAAAATTACAATGCGTGTGGTATGGAAGAAGATGTCGCCGTGGCCTTATCCAGTGACGAAAGCGGATTCATGCCACAAGTAAAACCCTATCCTACCGTAAATCATCATCTTGAGGAAGGAATGAAACTGCATTTTGGCAAATATGAGTATGAAGTGCTTTTCACTCCGGGACATTCTGATGGCCTGATTTCCTTATACAATAAGGAAAATAGCGTCCTTTTCTCGACAGATCATATATTGCCCAAGATATCTCCAAATATTTCTTATTGGTTTAAAGGTTTCAGCAACCCATTGGAAGAGTTTTTTAATTCTTTGAAAAAAATACAAAAGCTGGACGTTGAATATGTCATCCCTTCTCATGGGAAACCGTTTCAAAATGCCAATAAAAGAATTGTTGAATTGTTGGATCACCACCAGGACCGGTTGCATATAATTCATGAAAACATGAAAGAGCCGATTTCTGTAAAAAGTGCTTGCCAGATCTTATTTGGAAATCTGTCCATTCACGAAACCAGATTTGCTGTTGGTGAAACATTGGCACACCTAGAATACCTTCTTTTGAATGACCAGTGCAGAAAGTTTAAACGTGATGGCAAATGGTATTATCAATCCATCTGAAATTTTTGATAATCCCGAATTTTAGCTAATGCCGCTTGTATTACTGCAGCTTATGTTTATTATCGCTATGGAAAGCTGGCGGGTAAGGGAAAAGTGGAGACAGGGGGATATTCGATTACATGCCTAATACATTTTTGCAGCTTATAAGGCTTCATTGATTGAAAAAGAAAAAAACACCGCCCCAACATACTTGGGCGGTGATTTTTTCATTGCCTGGAACCTATTTGTCCATTAACCTCTTTCATAATATCTTCAAGGGATGTAACAATTCCTTTATCGTCCTTATAGCTAATATGCTTAGGTTGAAAATGGTTAGGCGATTCTAAACCGGCAGCCGCTGAGATCCGAAATAATCCTTTTCTAAGGGTTACAAGAAAGTTAACCACGCGGTATTTCTTTTCATCTATGACAAGTGCTTTTTGCAATTCCGGATCAGTGGTGGCTACCCCGACAGGACAAGCATTGGAATGGCATTTCATCGTCTGGATACATCCTATCGCAATCATGAAACCTCGAGCTATGTTAACAAGGTCTGCTCCCATGGCCAGGGCTATCGCAATTCTATCAGGCGTGAACAATTTACCGGAGGCGATGATTTTAACCCGATCGCGGACACCGTATTTTTCCAATGTCGATACCAAAATCGGCAAAGCGGATTTTATCGGCAATCCTACGCTATCGATCAATTCCTGATAAGATGCACCTGTGCCGCCTTCACCGCCATCCAATGAAATGAAATCCGGACCTTTCCCGGTTTCTTTCATGTAGCTAGCAAGCTCTTCAACACTGTCAGTGCCGCCGATGACCATTTTGATACCGACCGGGATTCCAGTATGTTCCCTGATTTTTTCGATAAAATCGCACATGGATTTTACGTCATTGTATTGATAAAACCGATTCGGACTATCAATCGCTTTGTACGGAACGACCTTACGGATTTCAGCGATTTCCGGATTCACTTTTTCAGCATCGATATGCCCTCCGCGAGTTTTGGCACCTTGAGCCAATTTGATTTCAAATGCTTTGATTTCAGGTATTTCACTTTTTCTTTTTAACTCATCCCAATCCATTTCGCCGAAACTATCACGAACTCCAAACATGGCTGGACCGATTTGCATGATTATATCGACACCGCCAATTAAATGATAAGGAGATAGTCCACCTTCACCTGTATTCATCCAGGTGCCTTTTGCTGCAGCCAATCCCTCAGAAAGCGCAGTGATTGCGTTCTTTCCCAAAGAGCCATAACTCATGGCTGACATGCCGATAAGACCTTTTAGTCGAAAAGGGTTCTTAGTGTTTGGGCCAATGATTACGGCATCCTCATCATCCAATAAGAATGCAGAGGATACTTCATCTTCCCATTTTTCTTCACGTTGTGAGAAAAGCGGGTCTTTTAATAGAATGTACCTTTTCGTCGTCACTTTAGTTTCACGATCATATTTTTCTTCTTCGGCCAATTTTGGGAACATGCTATTTTTAACAAAGAAGCCTTCCTCATCAAAATCCCGTTTTGAGCCAAAACCTATGACATCCCGTAAATATTTTGAACTTTTCACCATATGTTCATAGTCATCACGGGAAAAGGGTTTTCCTTCGTTATCACTATTAAACCAATATTGCCGCATCTCAGGTCCGATTTTTTCCAGAAAGTATCGTACTCTCCCAAGCACGGGGTAATTCCTTAAAATTGCATGATGCTTCTGCATGCGATCAAAGAAAATCATATAAATTAATAGTAAAACCAAAACGATGATAATGATGAAAACAACGGTAAATCCAAGGATAATTAAAAGATTTGCGATGCCACTCATTCAATCCCTCCTGATATGCAAAAAAATCATGTATTTTTAATCTACTCGGTAATTCGATCAATTATACAGATTTCCATGCAAGGCTTTTATAGGGATTGAACGAAAACAATTTAAATTTGCAATATTGTTCTCACAATATCTTTCAACTTCTCCTTTTCGATTGGCTTACCCAAATTGCAAACTGCAAAGTTATGGCATCATGCAGCACCTGTGGGTTATATCCGGTAATTTCCTTGATTTTTTTTAATCGGTATATAAGGGAATTACGATGGATATACATTCTTTTTGCACATTCCCCGATATTTAAGTTACTAAGGAAAAATTGTTGCAGCGTCTCAATCAACTTTTCGGATAAGCTGCCTAAAATTCTTTCCTGAAATTGCTGTTTCGTCCGCTCATCTATCCTTTCCAACAGAGCTTTTGTTTCCACATCAGTATATCTAGTTAAAGCTTGATTGGCTTCACCTAGTAAAAGTGCCGCTTCAGCTTCACGGAAGGAGTGGACGATGTATGATTCCTTATCCACAATAGAGCCCAAACCGATTCGTATAACGAAGCCTTTTGCTTTTAATTGTTTGATGGCTGAATCCAGTCTTTTGTCCATGTTTTTTACGCTAAGCGCCGTAGTGAGAATGAAAACCCGATTCACATTCAGGAACCCAACAAGGGCTTGCTGGGAACCAAAAACAGTTTCAGTCATTTGAATCAGCTCATTCTTATTTAACGGATTTAATTTCATTTCCATTACCCCCACTTGATAGGGAGGTTCTAATTTCATTCCAATCAGTTCAAGTCTTTGATCAATCGAATGCTGATTGATATCTTCCTTTAATAAGTCTTCAAATACCAATTCTTTCAAGTGTTGTTTCCATTCGAGTTGTTCCGCCATAAAAGCTTGATGAAGCATCATTTCCGTTATCATCTTCACCAATTCGCCGAATTCCAAAAGTTCTGTCGGATCTCCGGTGATCCCGATGACACCTATAATTACATTTTGAAAATTAATCGGCAAATTAATTCCAGGAAGGACACCTACCCATTGATGACGATCATTTTCGGGAATGATTAAAGGCTTTCCCGTTTTCAGTACTTCCATTGCTCCTAAATGCAATTGGTCGATGCGGTCATGATTTCCGGAAGCGATGATGATTCCTTTATCATCCATAATATTAATATTTCTGTTAAGTCTATTGGTGGTTTGTTTGACAATTTCCATTGCAATTTCTTGGGTCAGCATTCAAGTCATCCTTCTAGAGTTTTTTTATTTGGTTATCCAGTTTGCGCTAACAGAATGGTAATCATATTTCATGCAAACAAGCTATGATTTTTCATGTAAAGGGGATTGTCGGTAGTTTAAGACCTTAGCTATCTTGTACTCTAGGAAAATGGGCAAATAACAGAAAACTTTCCCGAAGATCATTTTTTCTATACAGTATAGCCAAAAAAGTCAAATATGTCATACTAATTTTCGTTTAGAATGTACGATGATTAAAATATTTCTGAAGATTATAATTAAATTGATATAAAAATATATTCAAAGGGGAACTGAGCATGAAAATTGTTATTGCACCAGATTCCTATAAAGGAAGTTTATCAGCAACAGAAGCTTCAAAAGCTATTGAGCGAGGAGTCAGGAAGGCACTGCCGGATGCGGAGACAGAATTGGTTCCTGCGGCGGATGGCGGGGAAGGCACGATGGATAGTCTTGTTGCAGCTACAAATGGACGAAAAGTTGAAGTGACCGTTAAAGGACCTTTACTTGAAGATGTTCAGGCAGCATATGCAATCTTGGGCGATCAAAAAACATGTGTGATTGAAATGGCCAGTGCATCTGGTCTATGCCTAGTCGATCCAGCTGAATTGAACCCATTGATCACTACTTCATACGGGACAGGGGAGCTTATACAAAAAGCATTGAATGATGGCTGTCGAAAGTTCATTTTAGCGGTTGGTGGAAGCGCTACCAACGATGGCGGTGTCGGTATGCTCCAGGCTTTGGGAATGAAGGTGTTTGATGAAGAAGGTAAAAGTCTGGGATACGGAGGTGCCGAATTATCACGGATATCAGACATTAATACAGAGGATTTTGATTCCAGAATAGCGGATTCCGAATTTTTGATTGCGTCGGATGTCCAAAATCCGTTAATCGGTCCTGATGGGGCATCAAGGGTATTCGGACCTCAAAAAGGGGCGACTCCTGACATGGTTGAAATGCTTGATAAAGCTTTATCAACATGGGCTGATTTGGTGGAAATCAAAACAGGCATACACTTGCATGATAAAGCAGGTGCTGGTGCTGCAGGAGGAATTGGAGGTGCATTTCAAGCCTTTTTCCGTGCAGAAACAAAAAGGGGCATAGATATTGTCATGGAGTATACGAAACTGGGTGAAAAATTGTCCGGTGCCGATTGTGTCTTTACCGGTGAGGGCCAAATCGATTACCAGACTGCTTCAGGCAAAACACCCATGGGAGTTGCACAAGAAGCCAAAAAGCATGGTATTCCGGTATTTGTTTTGACTGGATCGATTGGAACAGGTATTGAAGTTTTATATGACCACGGAATAACGAGTGTTCATAGTTTGGTGAACTCTCCCATGCCTTTAAAGGAAGCTATGGAAAGAGGAGCTGAATTGTTGGAAGCTTCAGCCGAACAAGTAATGCGGACTTTTTTGGCAGCAATCAAAAATAGGGGGTAATCTTATGTTATTTATTGTTTTGGCCATCGGCGTGTTCTTAATTGTTTTTGCGACAACTAAATTCAAGCTTCATCCGTTCCTATCGCTTCTATTAGGCACTTTATTTGTGGGTTTTGCTTCTGGAATGCCTCTGGATCAGATCGTTGAGAATATCAACGGCGGTTTTGGCGGACTGATGACAAGCATTGGACTTGTAATCGTTTTCGGTACAATAATCGGAACCATTTTGGAAAAGGCCGGTGCCGCATTAAGAATGGCAGAAGTCGTATTGAGGATTGTCGGCCCTAAAAGACCGCAGCTTGCCATGAGTATGATTGGCTTTATCGTATCCATACCCGTTTTTTGCGATTCAGGTTTCGTTATTTTATCGAGCTTAAGAAAAGCATTGGCAAGACGCGCAAAAGTAGCGGTTGCTTCCATGTCAGTTGCACTTGCAACTGGTTTGTATGCAACACATACACTTGTACCTCCAACTCCGGGGCCAATTGCGGCAGCCGGGAATATCGGAGCGGATGGATACTTGGGGACCGTCATTTTGATAGGTCTTATTACGGCTATTCCAGCTGCACTTGCTGGTTATATATGGTCAATGAAAGTAGCGACCAAGATAGAAGTTGAAGATGACCGAAGTGACCAGGATTACGATTATGATGAAATTGTCCGTTCATTCGGCAAGATGCCTTCTGCCTTACAATCATTTTTACCGATCGTTTTACCGATTGTCCTGATTGGAGCCAGTTCTGTATTAACGCTCTTTGGGACAGAGGGAGGGATCGCCGCATTTTTCGTATTCTTGGGCCAGCCGGTCATCGCATTGCTCGTCGGAGTAATTTCCGCTCTGACATTGCTGCCTAAGTATGATGAAGAAACATTAACAAACTGGATAGGAGCCGCCTTATTGGATGCTGCGCCAATTTTATTGATTACCGGGGCGGGGGGAGCATTTGGTACCGTCATTAAAAATACGGGGATTGCAGACATCATCCAAAGTTGGGATATGGGCAGCATCTTTAGCGGTTCCTTGTTCCTGTTGGTCCCGTTCCTAATTGCTGCTGGGTTGAAAACGGCCCAGGGTTCTTCGACAGCATCACTGGTCATCACTTCATCTTTGATTGCCCCCATGCTTCCAACGTTGGGTATTGAAGGGGCTGTTCCTCTTGCATTGGTAGTCATGGCTGTTGGAGCAGGTGCGATGACAGTAAGCCATGTAAATGATAGCTTCTTCTGGGTGGTCACCCAATTTAGCGGGATGAAAGTGACGGATGCCTATAAAGCTCAAACAATGGCAACCTTAATACAAGGAGTGGTCACGATTATCACGACGATGATATTGTGGGTCATTCTTGTGTAATATTAATATTGGAAAAACGGAGAGGCGTGAACCGCTTCTCTTTTTTATGCTTTAAATAAAATATATTTTCATTTTTATGGTGTTATAAGAACTAAAATAGTGTATGATGCATAGTATAAGGTATGGTGTACGTCACATAGTATAGAGAAGGGGTGATTGGATGAGCACTTTACTGAATTCATTAACCACTGAGCTGCGCAGAGGCACTTTGACGTTAGCTGTCTTAAGTCAGCTCAAAACTCCGCAGTATGGGTACTCGCTTGTCCAGCGTTTAGAGAAGTCTGGAATTACCATTGATCAAAGTACTTTATATCCTTTGCTTCGCCGCCTGGAAAAACAAGAATTGGTGACCAGCAGCTGGGATACTTCTGAAAGTAGACCGCGCAAGTACTATTCTTTAAGTGATTATGGGGGAGAAATCTTCACTCAGTTAAAGGAAGAATGGGAAAAAACTTCTCAAGAGCTTTATATATTATTAAAAGGAGAGGGAGAAGATGGAGCTGATTGAACTTTATATTCAGGAAGTGACCTGCAGGCTGCCAGAAAAAAACCGGGCGGATATTGCGCTTGAGCTTCAATCCACGATCGAAGATATGCTTCCGGAGGATTATACGGAGCAAGACGTGAAAGCGGTACTTTTAAAATTAGGAGATCCGGTTACACTGGCAAGTGGTTATTGCGATCGGCCAATGCATCTGATCGGGCCTCGTTATTATGATGTTTATATCAGTCTATTGAAAATGATTTTACCAATCGCTGCAGTCATTTCACTGATTGCATTAGTAGGGGATAATCCGTTTCGGGATACGGGGAATACGGTTATGGAAGCAATTTTAAAAATATTCGGGAAAGGAATTTCAGGTATCATCAGTACAGGTATCCAAGTGTTTTTCTGGTTAACGCTTTCATTTGCCATTTTAGAACGCTTGGATACTTCAAAAGACCAGTCGCCTGTAACAAAAGACTTGAAACCATGGACACCGGAAAACTTAAAAGATATTCCAAACATTTCAAAGAAAAAAGCGGTCCCTATGGTCGAGGTTTTTGCAAGTTTGTTAGGCCTTTCCGTATTCGCAGCCCTTTATTTCAATGCAGCAAACCTCTTAGGCGTCTATGAAAAAAGAAATGGCAGTCTCATTTTCGTGACACCTTCTTTTAATCAAGATGTATTGAATTCCTATTGGCTGCTGGTATCTTGCGTCATTATCATTGGGGTGCTCTTAGCGATATATAAATTATTTTTAGGTCGATGGACCCTGAAATTAGCTTTTTTTCATGCCATATACCAGCTGTTGTACACTCTGGCTTTCATCATCATCATCAGTAATCCTGATTTATTGAACCCGGAATTCCTTGCATACCAAAGAACACTATTCTCAATCGATGAATGGAAAAGCTCGATATACTGGGGTCTCATACTCATCTCCATCATTTTTGCCGCCTACGATACCTATCAAGGCTTCCGAAAAGCAAAAATCCGTTAAGGCACAGCATCTAAGCTGTGTTTTTTTTATTAAATATTTTGTGAAGTGAAAGGTGAGCTGATACAAGTCTGAAAGATTATTTCTCAAGATACAAGGGACAACAAAAAAACACCTCATATATCATATAGTTTTTAACTAACTATACAGCATATGAGGCGTTACATTTAAACCAATGTTTTATTGAACTGCATCGAACTGATTGACTTTCCAAGCGGAACCGGACTTATAAAAGGTAACCGTTCTTTTTACTGACTCACCGTCAACTGTAGGTACTGTTAAATTGTATGACCTAACGTTTTGTTTTTGATAGACCAATTTAATTTTTGCTTTTTTCCACTCTAACATGCTAAAGCCGTCTCCGACTGGACGGGCTAATTTCCCTTTATGGGTAATGTAATTATATTTAGTCAGCCCTTTTTCAACTGCATTATTAGTAAATGTCTCTGCTAAGTAGGCAGTCAATTTATCTTTTGTATTAAACTCTTGGCAAAGGTATGAATATTCTGTCCCTTTATAATTGAAAGTTTTTTGTGAACATGAACGGGTTTTGTACCCATGTAAAGCACTCCAAAAATGTTTGCTGGCATTATCGGCTATCTTTAATGCATTTGCGTCAGACAATGATGTCGTTTTTGCGGTAACCGGACCACTTAATGTGAAAAATAAAATGATAATGGATAATAGCATACCTGAAAATTTTTTCATATCATATCTCCCCAATCCCTAATTAGGATACTTATGTAACGAAAGTTTAATAAATATTACAATTGTTACATTTATATTACAACAAGTTTGGCATAAGTAAAAGAGAAATCTTGTTAATTTTTAAATATAATTTTAGGTTTTATAAAATATTCATAGTTTGTTCACTTTATTCTTTTTGAAAGGCGTTCACCGATTTGTAAATAGAAGGAGGTGTTACATACTTCCTATTCCACGAACTGGCCTATTTAAAACCTGGCAGTTAATTCTCTCACTGGACAAGTTCATCCATTATATTTTCATTAATGACAAGATATGCTCAAAGAACTCGAATTACCCGGGCAGAGCCCGAAAAAAATAAAATATAAAGGTTTGACAAACTTTCTAATTCTACCGTATTATAAATTATATACTTGAATACATTCTCCAAAGGGGAGTAGCTTTTACAACAATGTCGTCATTACAGAGCTCTTTGCTCTCGGTGTTGTTGGCAGCATATTGTTGTTAGCCAGACCTTACCTATTGGTAAAGGTCTATTTTCTTTTAGTAAACCTTTACCAAAATGGTAAAGGTTTTTTTGTAGTCCCCTTAAGGAAATGTATAAACATGTGGGTTTTAATAGAAAAACAAATAAATATAAATGGAGTGTATTCTTTGATACTTAGAAAATCTTTGCTACTTTTAGGAATAGGTTCTGCACAAATAGATTTAATCCTTCCGAAAAATACGTATAAATCCGGTGAATGCATAAATGGATATTTTTTGATTAAGGGTGGTACCCTTGCGCAAAGAATAAGAAGGATTGAATGTGATTTGATCATGGATACTCATTCTACCGGAATGGAAGAGATCCTTAAAACGAGCACCATTTTGTCTACAAGGGAGATAAATTCAGGGGAAAGCAACGAAATTCCTTTCAACTTTTGTCTGCCTATATTGAAGGAGCCTTATAAGCGAGGGGTATCCTATCGCCTTAAAACGAGACTTATCCTTGATAAAGGGATAATCGGAAAGGATGATGACTGGATTTTAATCGATTCTGAATAAACGTGAAAATGGAGGTGAAAACATGAATATCTTGAAATTTTCTGAGCTTGCTGTGGATTACTGGGAAGAATTTTTATTATTGAGGCTTTTCATATTGGCTATACTGTTATTGGCGGTTTATTATATTTTGAATAAACTGGTTGAATGGTTCTTTAGAAGATCCAATTTTTTCGACGAAGAAGTCGAAAAAACAATACAGGGGGTTACTCGTTCTTCTCTTAGGTACGGTATATCCGGGCTTTTCCTTATATATTTGATTGGACAGTTTATAGACCTAAAAGGAATTTTAGCTGGAGCTGGTATTTTAGGGGTCGTGATCGGATTTGCCGCTCAGCAAATGCTTAAGGATATCCTATTGGGATTTGTAAGGCTCTCGGATAATGAATTCCGAGTCGGGAATTTCGTGACATTCAACGGGACAAGTTCCGGGACGATTGAGGAAATCGGTATCCGGTTCATGCAGATCAGGGAATGGTCAGGAAAATTGCTGACCATCCCACATAGTGAAATCAGGACGATCCAAAATTTTAATAAAGGGAGAATGCGAATCATTGAACGCATTACAGTAAGTTACCAGGAAAATCCTGAAAAGGTAAAAAGTCTGTTGGAGGATATATGTATTATCTGTAATGATAAGTATGGTGAAAGCCTTCTAAGGCTAGAAGATGGTACACCTGAAGAGGATTTTAGATACATAGGCATAACGGATTTAAATCCGAATCTAAAATATGTTGGATATGAACTATGCATAGTGGGACTTGTGAAACCTGATGATTACTTTGAAACATCGAGAAGCGTGAGGTTTGAAATGATGACTGCTTTACATGAGCATCAAATTCTAATGCCATCTTCCCATTTGCTTGTACAGGGCAATCCTAATCAAGAACGTTTATTGGAAAACTGAAAAGAAGAAACACAATTGCTTGAGATAATCCGGGAAAAGGTCATGAAAAAAATGATGGATAAGGTAACAAAGGGCAGAAGCCATATTCGACGGCAGCCCTTTGAAGCTTAAGGATATTAAAGGGCTTTCTTTTAAAGGAAGTCCTTTTTTTAATTAGAAAAATAGAACAAACCCATCCCCAAAAATAGTTTTATTTTATTAATTTTTCCCTTGATTTATCAGATTAAATAAATTATTATGAAAATAACATAAAATGGAAGGGTGACCTTTAAACAATGATCATTTAATCCTATTTTTAAAGAAAAAATGCGTGCTTAAAACGAATTTTTTTCTGGATAGGATTAGTCTGTACATTAAAATACAAACAAAGATCATTGTGTCCTTCGATTAGGGATATTTTGCCTTGTTAAATTTGTATTGTACTGCCTCCTGTCCAGATATTTCACAGGGGGTTTTTATATTGGCGAATAACACATCTGAAACATTAAATAATAAGGAACCTAACATTTTTAAAAATCGAGTATTCCAGGCCATTATCTTCTCAGGGTTGTTTTTACAAATAGGGATATGGGTACGGAATTTTGCCGTTTTGTTATTCGTCATGGAGAAGACAAATGGAGATGCCTTTGCCATTTCCATGATATCAGTAGCAGAATTCGCACCCATTTTTATTTTTTCATTTATTGGAGGCACATTTGCTGACCGCTGGAGTCCAAAAAAAACGATGGTTTGGTGTGATATTTTAAGTGCAATTTCCGTATTTGCTGTGCTTATCTCGCTAATCTTCGGCAGTTGGAAAATGGTTTTCTTCGCAACTTTAATTTCGGCGATACTTTCTCAATTTTCTCAGCCATCGGGCATGAAGCTATTTAAGATGCATTTGCCAGAAAGTCAAATCCAGACAGGGATGTCAGTTTATCAGACCGTTTTCGCAGTATTTATGGTTTTAGGTCCGATTCTCGGTACATTTGCCTTCCAAACTTTCGGGATAAACACCTCGATTGCGATTACTGGCCTGGCGTTTCTACTTTCAGCTGGCGCACTCGCCTTTCTTCCAAAAGATCGCAAACTGAATGAGGGGACAGCAAAAACAACATTATGGCAGGAAATGAAAAGCGGTGTGAGCTACGTATTACGAAAAAAAGAACTAAGTTTGCTTGGTTTATGTTTTCTGGCTGCTGGGCTCGGACTGGGTTTCATTCAGCCGCTCTCGATATTCCTTGTTACAGAACAACTGGAACTGCCTAAGGAAAATCTCCAATGGTTATTTATGGTGAATGGGTTTGGTATGATTTTAGGCGGGGCCGGTGTAATGATTTTTGCCAAAAAGGTGGCACCTCAAAGATTATTAGCTTTCGGAATGCTTGTGAATGCCATAGGGTTGGCGGTAATGGGGCTTTCAACAAATCTTTGGATTACACTTACTGCCGAGTTCTTTAACGGGCTAATGCTTCCTTGTATACAAATCGGGATCAATACATTGATATTGCAGAGGACCGAGGGCGAGTTCATCGGAAGGGTCAATGGAATCTTAAGCCCATTATTCACTGGATCGATGGTATTGACCATGAGTGCGGCAGGCGTGCTGAAAGAGCAATTTTCACTCGTCGCCATATTTGAAACCGCCGCTTTCTTTTTTATTCTAGGAATGTTTTTCATATTGCCATTGTACAATCAGAAGGCCGAAACGAAACCTCTGGAAGTTCAATCATAAGCATCTTGCGGTGTTCCAACACCTAAATACAGCTACAACCAAAAGAAAAGCAGCCAATTTTGGCTGCTTTTCTTTTTTTCTTTTTACTGTCATTAGAACTAACAAATTCTGGATTGACAATTATTTTGGGAGTACTGGTTCATACTAAAAATGGGCTTATTGGTACTTATGCAAAAATTAGTGAATAGCTTACAAAGGAGAAAAATTAATGATCCTTAAAGACATATTGATAGAAGCGATAAACGGGGATTTGCCGAAGGACGTTGAACATATATCCATAACAGGTGTAACCGATAACTCTAGAGAAATAAAAAAAGGATTCCTTTTTGTTGCCGTAACCGGATATAAATCCGATGGCCATAATTACATCCATGATGCAATTCGCTTAGGGGCATCGGCTGTGATTGGCAGTCGCGATATTAAGGGTTTGGAAGTTCCTTATTTAAGAGTGGAGAACAGCCGTAAAGCATTAGGGCAAATCGCCAAAAGGTTTTATGGTGATCCCAGCAATCAAAAAATAATGATAGGAATTACGGGTACAAATGGAAAAACTACAACTAGCTATATGCTTCAGCAAATATTAGAAGAAAATGGAGTAACCTGTTCAGTCATTGGTACGATACAGCATATTATCAATGGAAACAAAGTCGATTCCCATAATACGACTCCAGGTACCATGGAATTGAATTCCTTGCTGGATGAAAGTAGGGACATGGTTGTCATAATGGAAGTGTCTTCACATGGATTAGCTCAATACCGTTTAGAAGGAATTGAATTTGATTTCTGTGTCTTCACGAATTTGTATCATGACCATCTCGACTTCCATGGTACGATGGAGGATTATTTCCTGGCAAAATTACTGCTTTTTGAAAAATTGAAACCTAGTGGTCTTGCGATTATTAATGGAGATGATTTCTGGGGGGGAAAACTGCAAGAATACTTATGGGAGAAGAATGTCAGTGCCTTTGTTTTTGGAAAATCCAATCGCTGCGATTTAGCCATCACCAATTATAATACCGCAACGAACCCCTTTATTTTATTGAATGAGAATCATGACTTTGTGAAAATTGAGTTACCTTTACCTGGACTTCATAATTTATATAACGCAACAGCTGCCTATTCCGTAGCGAAGATGTTTCCAATTTCAAAACAGGAAATTCTCACTTCACTGAAACGATTTTCCGGTGTACCAGGAAGGTTTGAAATATATAAGAAAGCTTCTGGGCCGACTATAGTCATCGATTATGCACATACTGCAGATGCCATTCATCACATGCTTCAAACGGCCAAAGAGTGTGGGGCCAAAAAGATTTATCATATCTTTGGTTTCCGGGGTGGGCGAGATACAACCAAAAGGGCTGAAATGGTTAAAGTATCATCGGAACATAGTGATGTTTTGATTTTGACAATGGATGATCTGAATTCGGACGGAATTGAGGGGATGGAATCCACACTAAATAAACTGCTTAGCGATTACTCAGCTGGAAACGGGAAGGTTATTCCTGATCGTACCTTTGCTATCCAGGAGGCGTTACAAGCAGGAAAGGAAGGGGATTGGATTATCATTACAGGTAAAGGAATTGAGAGGTATGATCAAAAATTCGGACTGCCAACCATTTCTGACAAAGAAACGGTATTATATCTGCAAAATAAGGAGCAAGGGGATTTTATCGGTTATTTTGATCAATAGTTGATTATAACGAAGAACTAATCCAGCTTCCATCCATTCCACAGCCATAAGCAATTTTAAAATGGTGATTATTAACATTGTAATATGTGAGTAATTCAGGTATTATAACAATACAAGCTGCACTGTTCGTAATGATAATAAAGTTTTAACCTTTAAGCTGTAATAGGGAGTTTTATATTGAAACAGGAATGTTATGCCTCGTCACTGACTTGGACAACAGGATTTTTTCTGCAAACACCCACTTTGAGGAGTGGTGGTTTAAAACTTTCTTACTGAATACGGCATTGGCGGCTTATATCTTAAAATGTTGAAGCCGGTCTCGGTCTGAGGCCGGTTTTTTGCTTTATTTAAAATAGCGTACCGAAAAAATGTATGTACCGTTTGCAGTCTCCCAAACCAAATTGTACAATCAGCTTTAAAAAATCCAGTGTGGATACCATTGGGTAATTACATGTTTTTGTAAACAGTCACTCTTGTTTTGTATAACGGTTGGCATAACTTGAAGCGACGAAAGCATCCGGTTTGATTTTTGGTTCCACCCCCATGGATTCCATCCTGGCTACCATTTCTTTTACAAACTCACTGGTTTTGTTTCGCTTTCCAATCCCGATATCAATGTGACCTTCCATTGTGAACGTTGCCCCTTGATATACAGCAGGCAGGACAATATCGATTAACTGATTTTTCCTTTCTTCCGTAAACAGTGATACGATTTCCTCTGTTAACGACAACTCTTGAGAAATACGTTCATGTAAATGCAGCATCCTTCTAGGGATCATCACTTTTCTTATACAACCCCATACACCATTTCCGACCTGCCGTATTACGATGCCTGTAATGAAAACCGTATGTTTTTTATGTACTTGCGAATCTGTCCCGACCATTAATTGATAGTTACCGGAAGGATTTAATTCCATAAACTCAGCAATATGAACGAATACCTCTTCAAATGACATATCTTTTTTCTGAATATTTTGAAATGGGATGTTCTGAAATGGATATTGCTTCATATTATTGCACCCAACCTTTCCCCATAGAATCAGATTATTAAATATCTCATGCCGTTCATAACACATCATATGAAGGAGATCCTTGTTTCGTGCCGTGGGAAGAACCCACCTCTAAAGAAGAGGCAGTCATCAGTTAAAGTTGTTCGCGCTGAATGGATATCACCTCAAGTTCTATTTCTTCTATTTTAAACAAAAAAGACTGTTGGCAAAAGGAGTTCTATCTTAATGTTAAACAAGTTGTTTGGGAGCGACTGCCTGGAATGGAATTAACGGACAAATATAAAACTGTAAACAAACCCCATTATAGTCGGGTTTATCTACAGACTGGAAGAGAAGCTTAAGCATTAGGCTTCTCTTTTTTGTATGGAGAATATTTCAAAATGTTATTGGAGTTTATTCCGGCCATAACTAAAAAGTTAAACAAGCTTGTAACTTTACATCACCTAAGTAAACCACAATATCATGCGATTTATATAAGAAAAAGGAAATGAATTTATTAAATTTTGACCAATACCTACCTTAAAGTATTCACATTTAATAACTTGCAAAAAAGTATGTGATGTTTTCTTACATAAACAAAGAAATCTTACTTTTATAAGAGTAAAATAAACAAATATTCAATTAATAAAGTATTGGAGAGATGAAAATGAAAATATCTGAATTGAAAAAAAGTGGTCATGCTCCGTCATTATTAGCTTCATTCCTTTATTTTGATATCAGTTTTATGATTTGGGTATTATTAGGGGCACTCGGTGTCTATATTACAAAGGATTTCGGACTTTCCCCAGCTGAAAAAGGCTTGATTGTGGCTATTCCGATTTTGGGAGGCTCGTTTTTTCGAATCGTCCTTGGTTTTTTGACTGACCGCATCGGCCCGCGGAAAACCGCAATTGGCGGGATGCTTGTTACAATGATTCCGCTTTTTTGGGGATGGTTATTCGGTGAAAGTTTAGCAGAGCTTTATTTAATAGGGATTTTGCTAGGAGTGGCTGGAGCAAGTTTTGCTGCAGCACTTCCTATGGCCAGTCGTTGGTATCCCCCGCATTTACAGGGTCTTGCGATGGGCATTGCAGGTGCCGGTAACAGCGGAACTCTTTTTGCGACATTGTTCGGACCTCGTCTTGCAGAATCTCTTGGCTGGCATAATGTTATGGGATTAGCTTTGATTCCTTTAACCATCGTGTTTATCATTTATATTTTAATCGCAAAAGACGCACCGTCTCAACCGCCGGCAAAACCACTAAAGGAATATTTCAACGTATTTAAAATAACGGACACTTGGTATTTCTGTATTCTTTACAGTGTGACTTTTGGCGGCTTTGTCGGGTTTACTAGCTTCTTAAGCATCTTTTTTGTTGATGAGTATGGGTTAACACGAATAAGGGCGGGGGAATTTGTTACATTATGTGTCATCGCCGGAAGTTTCTTTCGTCCCGTCGGAGGATTTATTGCCGATAAAATAGGTGGAGTTAAACTGCTTATGTTTTTATTTATTGGTCTCACTATATGTATGTTTGGGATTAGTTTTCTTTATTCTCTTACTGCCGTTACGATCCTTCTGTTCATCGGAATGCTATTTCTCGGTATGGGCAACGGAGCTGTCTTTCAGTTAGTTCCACAGCGATTTTCTAAAGAAATAGGTTTTATCACAGGGATTGTGGGAGCTGCCGGAGGTGTTGGCGGATTCTTGGTTCCAAACATACTAGGTACGTTGAAACAGATTACTGGCACATATGCTACAGGATTTTTAGTATTTTCCGCAGTTGGAATCGTGGCTTTGCTTATCCTGGGCCTAGCTCAGCTTTCATGGAGAAAAACGTGGGTACTCGGAAAGAATTCAGTTAAGATCTAGAACTTTGTTTACTTAGTTTGGCTTTTTTACAGTACTTGTTTTTGGGGGGATAAAATGTATAAACAAAAACTGGTCTTAGTAGGGAACGGAATGGCTGGATTACGTTGTGTTGAATCCATTATAAGTAAGAATCCGACTGCATTTGAGATTACTATTTTCGGAAGTGAACCGCACGTTAACTATAACCGAATCTTATTGTCGACTGTGCTTCAAGGCAACACCTCTTTTGAAGATATTATGATAAATGATCGAAACTGGTATACGGTGAATAATATCCAATTGTTCACAGGTGAAACGGTAGTAAAAATCGATAAAGAGACTAGGAAAATAAAAACAGACAAAGAACGGGAAGTTTACTACGATAAGCTGATAATTGCCACAGGTTCTGTCCCGTTCATTCTTCCTGTCACAGGTGTAGATAAAGAAGGCGTCATTGCATTTCGGACGATTGAAGATTGCCAAAAGATGATTGAAACTTCACGCAAACATAAAAAAGCAGTCGTCATCGGAGGCGGTTTGTTAGGTTTGGAAGCAGCGAGAGGGCTGTTAAACCTTGGCATGGAAGTGCATGTCGTTCATATCGCTGACTATTTAATGGAAAGGCAGCTCGATTCAACGGCATCACTTTTACTGCAAAAAGAGTTGGAAAACCAGGGAATGAACTTTCTTTTAAAAAAGGAAACACAGGAGTTAATCGGTAACGAGCGTGTAGAGCGCGTCCGTTTTAAGGATGGAACGGAGCTGGATGCAGATTTGGTCGTTATGGCTGCGGGAGTCAGACCGAATATTCAGTTGGCCAAAGAAAGCGGAATTGATACAAATCGTGCGATTATTGTAAACGACTATTTAGAAACCAGCAGCCCAGATATTTATGCGGTTGGTGAATGTGCTGAACATCAAGGCATGGTTTATGGGCTGGTTAAACCTCTATACGAACAAGGTGAAGTGCTGGCAAAGCATATTTGTGAGATGAAATGCAGCGGATACCACGGCTCGGTCCTTTCGACCCAGTTGAAAATATCAGGAGTTGAGCTATTTTCTGTTGGTGATTTCCATGGTGACGAAACCACGAAATCCATCACAACTTTTGATGAATTGGATAGTGTTTATAAAAAGTTGGTTTTTCAAGGAAGAAAAATCATAGGTGCTGTGCTTTACGGAGATACAAACAACAGCTCACGATTACTCGATATGATAGTAAAGCGGCAAGAAGTATCGTCAGAGGAAAGGCGTGCACTGTTCCAGTCACCAAATACGGCTGAGGGATTAATCGCTTCGATGGCAAATCATGAAATCATTTGCCATTGTAATGCTGTTTCAAAGGGGGGAATCATTGAAGCGGTTCAAAATAAGGGATTATCGACAGTGGAACAAGTTAAACAATGCACAAAGGCTTCCGGTTCTTGCGGCGGATGTAAGCCGGCAGTAACCGAGCTTTTGACCTATATTCAAAGTAACCTTACTACTCAGGATGAGAAACAAACTGCATTTTGCACATGTACGAAATTAACGGAAGATGAAATCGTGTATAAAATGCAGCTCCAAGACGTATCGACTGTCCAAGAAGCGATGGATGCTCTTGAATGGGAAAATACAAAAGGTTGTTCAACTTGCAGGCCTGCATTGAGCTATTATTTAGGGATGATTCATCCAGAGTACGAGATCAGACAGCAAACTCTTTTCATAAACGAAAAAAAGAATGCAACAGTTCAAAGTGATAACCGATACTCAGTTATCCCGCAAATGTACGGCGGGATGACGAATGCAAAAGACTTGCGAAAAATTGCTAATGTTGCCGATAAATATGAAATATCCCAGGTTGCGGTAACAAGTGAACAAAGGATTCATTTAATGGGGGTGAAAAAAGAAGATCTCCCAGGTGTGTGGGCTGAATTAGATATGCCGTTAAGTTCGAAATATGGTAACACCGTTCAAAACGTCAAAACATGTATCGGTGAACATGTTTGCTCTTGTGATAAACAGCAATCCCTATTACTTGCTGTAGATTTGGAAAAAAGATTGGAGCAAGTATCAACACCATACCGTATAAAGATGGGCATATCCGCTTGTATGCATAACGGTGCAGGATCAACAACGAAAGATATAGGTGTTATGGGCATTGACAGGGGCTGGGAAATATATGTGGGCGGAAGCAGCGGGCGTGATGCACGTGCCGGTGAACTGCTATGTGTAGCCGGCACAAATGAAGAAGCCATTGAAATCATCATCGGCTTTATTCAATATTATCGGGAAACAGCCAACTACTTAGAACGGACTTGGAAATGGATTGAACGAGTGGGTTTAATTCATGTTAGAGAAATTTTGTTTGATAATGAACTTAGTCAGCAACTATCTCAACGATTGGAAATGGCCTAGATCAGGGAATGAACAAAAGGGAAAACTAGATGCAAGACTTAATAAGCGGATAAATGTTTGTACCATGAAAAATCCATAGAAATCCATGAGTAAAGGGTGAGGAGCCTTGACCGATTTATTTTTAAAGTATTTCCGCACGAAGCAACAAGAGGTCCAATCAGAAAAACGATATGATACACAATGTCCATTTTGCAGCATGCAATGTAAGATGCAGCTGCTGGAACAAACAATAGTGACAAGAAAAAAGTATTTGACGATTGGAAAAGATAATCCAACCTCAGAGGGGCGCTTATGCATTAAAGGAATGAATGCACACCAACATGCTTTGCATAAAGATCGAATTAAATACCCATTGTTGAAAAAAAATGGGGAATTTGTTCGAATATCATGGGAGGAAGCATTAAGCCACATTAAGGAGAATTTCACTAAAATTCAAGCAGAAGATGGTGTAAATGCATTATCTGTTTATGGAAGTGCATCCATTTCAAATGAAGAAGCCTATTTGCTTGGGAAATTTGCAAGAGTGGCTTTAAAAACAAAGTATATAGATTATAATGGCCGTTTGTGCATGTCTGCAGCTGCTTCGGCAGCAAGCCAAACATTTGGTATGGACAGGGGCCTGACCAACAGCTTATCAGAGGTTCCGTTCACAAAGTGCATAATCTTGGCGGGTACGAATATTGCGGAATGCCAGCCGACAATCATGCCGTACTTTGAGCAAGCGAAACAAAATGGGGCATATATCATTGCTGTAGATCCCCGGGAAACCGCAACAACGAAAATGGCCGACTTACATCTAAAGGTGAAACCTGGGATGGATGCCGCCTTGGCAAACGGATTATTGAAAGTGATCATTGAAGAGGATCTTATTGATGAAGCGTTTATCCGGGAACGTGCAAATGGCTATAAAGAAGTTAAAGAGTATGTTACATCTTTAGAGTTGGAGGAAATTGCAGAATTGACAGGTGTTCCTAGTGACCAAATCCAAAAAGCGGCTGCCATGTTCGGGAAAGAAGAATCAGGGATGATTTTTACAGCTAGGGGTGTTGAGCAGCAAACAGATGGTTCAGCGGCTGTCCGTAATTTTCTTAATATTCTTATTGTTACAGGAAAAATCGGAAAAGTGAATTCGGGCTATGGGGCCATAACCGGTCAGGGGAATGGACAGGGAGCAAGAGAGCATGGCCAAAAGGCAGACCAGCTGCCGGGGTATCGCATGATTGAAAATGAGGAACATAGATTACATATTGCAAGAATATGGGGAATTGATGAGACTGAATTGCCGCGTAAAGGCGTCTCGGCATACGAGATGATAGAGAAGATAAATGAAGGTGAAATTACCGGCATGTTTTTAATGTGTTCCAATCCCATTGTTTCGAATCCAAATGCTAACTTTGTCAAAAAGGCATTGAAAAAATTAAAGTTTCTTGTCGCGGTAGACATGTTCGTTTCTGAAACTGCTAGATTGGCTGATTTGATTTTACCTGCTTCGTCTTATTTAGAGGATGAGGGAACAATGACGAATTTAGAAGGACGGGTAACGTTGCGGGAAGCGAGTTTTTCATCACCTGGGGAAGTGAAGCATGATTGGCAAATCATCTGTGATATAGCTAAAGCTCTTGGGAAAGGGGAGCATTTTCCCTTTCAATCTGCAAATGAGATATTTGAAGAACTAAGAGTGGCAAGCCGCGGGGGAACCGCCGATTATTATGGTATAACGTATGATCGCTTAAGAAAAGAAGGAGGCATTTTGTGGCCATGTCCATCCATTGACCATAAAGGGACAAAAAGGTTATTCGAATCGTCTTTTGCCCACCCGGACGGAAAGGCGGCCATGGTAGTGGTTAATAACCTGCCTCTTGTTCCAAAAGAAAAGCCATGTACGGAATTTCCGCTTTATTTAACAACTGGAAGAATCATGTCACATTATTTAACAGGGGTACAAACGAGAAAAAGCTCATCATTAGCCGCAAGAAATTTTGAATCATATATGGAAATCCATCCGGAAACAGCCAAGAAATATCATATTTCAGACAATACTTTGGTGAAAATTGAATCAAGGCGCGGAAGTATTGTCGTAAGAAGCAAATGGTCCCCAACGATTCGCCATGATACTATATTCGTCCCTTTTCATTGGGCAGACTCCCAAAATGTCAACCGCCTCGTTTCACAGGATTTAGACCCGACATGCAAAATGCCCGGCTTTAAAGTAAGTGCTGTAAAAGTACATCCTATATTAAGTTAACGTCTCATTAAGGGGAGGTTTTCTTCTTATTCATGACAATATTTTTGGTTAGATCATCACACAGGCTTTCATGACTAAACAACAAAAGGGGATAAAGGATGGAAAAAGGTAAGGTCTATATTGTTGGTGCCGGTCCTGGTGATCCGGACTTAATTACTGTCAAGGCAATCAAATGCATCGCGGAAGCGGATGTCATCTTGTATGATCGATTGGTAAATCGTGAATTGCTTTTCTACGGTAAACCTGGAGCTGAATACATTTATTGCGGTAAAGCGCCTGGTATACATTGTGTCCCTCAAGAGGGCATTCATCAATTGTTAATAAGTAAATCAATGGAGAGAAAAACGATTGTTCGTCTAAAAGGGGGAGATCCATTCATTTTTGGCCGAGGCGGTGAGGAAGCAGAAGTGCTAGCAAAGCATGGAATTCAATTTGAAATAGTCCCTGGAATCACATCTGGAATCGCTGCGCCAGCTTATGCTGGAATTCCCCTGACTCACAGGGAATGGGGGAGTTCCTTCGCAATTGTCACAGGACACTGCGTGACCGGCAAACCTGATAACATCAACTGGCATCATTTGACACATGGTGTTGACACCATTGTTATTTATATGGGTATCAAAAACCTTCCATATATCTGTAAACAATTACGCTCCTGCGGAATGAAGCCTGAAACTGCCATTGCAGTCATTGAACAAGGAACGACAGGTTTTCAAAGAACTATTACAGGAACAATCGATTCAATAGTGGCAATCGTTACAAGTGAGCAGGTTGCCAATCCCGCCATGATCGTAATAGGAAAAGTGGTGAATTTATCCGAGAAATTATCATGGTTTTCAGAGAAGACAAAAGATAAGGAGTTCGCTTAGAAAAGGAATGATTACCTAGAAAACTTTTACTGTCATGAAAATGGAAAACTGGACATGAAAGTCATCATGTCCAGTGTGACAATGTTAACAGCTATTTTAATATTGCAAGGTGAAAATGTTGTCGAAGAGTAAAATATGGACATTGAACAGCTAATAATTCAGGTTTCTAGGCGAAAATCAATTACGCAGGCCAAAGTGTGCATTTAATTGGCCCTGCAGCATTTTTTTTCGCATTTTTTCCTGTTCAATTTTTCTGTTCTCTTTTAATTTTTCCTGTCTAATTTCATGGGTTTGCACTCCATCCTCTATTTTATCGGCGATTTCCACTAATGCCTTGACGTCGGAAAAAGAGTATTTACGGTTACCACCCTTAGACCTTTCGGGGAAAACGAGTTTTCTTTCTTCATAATACCGGATTTGCCTATCGGATAGTCCGGTTAATTCTCTGACGACTCCTATGGAAATAACCTTTCTATCTATATAAGATTCTTTTTGCTGGACGATGAAAATCACCTCATTTTTGATTTATGCTGAATCAATAAGGATATTATATCCTAATTTTCTGAATATTTGTAATAAAAACTAACATAAATTATTAGTTTTTAAAAACTATGTAAGATTTTATTACATGTTTGTGGCGATAAAAAGTGACGTCACCTATAATCAATCATATCATCCTTTCAAAAAAATCTTATTGGAGGACAAAACATGTCTAAGCAGAAATTGGCACTCATTGGGAATGGTATGGCTGGAGTAAGATGTATAGAAGAAATTTTGAAAATTCAACCGGAAAGGTTTGAGGTGACTGTCTTCGGAAGTGAGCCGCATCCGAATTATGATCGAATCCAACTATCGAATGTATTGCAAGGGGCTACGACGATAGATGATATTACAATAAATGATTGGAACTGGTACAAAGAGAACAATATTACACTTTTTTCAGGTGAAACAGTCACGAACATCGACACCACAAAGCAAATCATTTACTCAGACACTAATCGCGAAGTCGAATATGATCAATTAATTTTAGCTACCGGATCGATCCCTTTCATACTTCCGATAAACGGAGCTGATAAAAAAGGAGTGACCGCCTTTCGAAATATTGAAGATTGCGAAAAGATGATTGAATATTCTAAAAATAATAAAAAGGCTGCAGTCATTGGTGGAGGATTGCTGGGTCTTGAAGCAGCAAGGGGGCTTTTGAATCTAGGTATGCAGGTAGATGTAATTCACCTTTCGGAATATTTGATGGATAGGCAGTTAGATCCAGCAGCAGGAAAAATGCTGCAAAGGGAACTTGAGAGCCAGGGAATGAATTTTTATCTCGGGAAACAGACTCAGGAGGTTTTAGGTGAAATTGATGTCAAAGGATTACGTTTTAGTGATGGCGAGGAAATCAGCGCCGACTTAGTGGTCATGGCAGTTGGGATTAAACCAAATGTTGCAATGGCCCAAAATTCCGGCATCCCTGTCAATCGAGGAATTATCGTGAATGATTATATGGAGACAAAGATCCCGAATATTTTTGCGGTTGGTGAATGTGCGGAACACCGTGAGATGGTGTATGGTTTGGTCGCCCCCCTATATGAACAGGGCAAAGTATTAGCCAAAAGGATTTGCGGACTTGAAAGCAAAGCTTACGAGGGGTCCGTGCTTTCTACTAAGTTAAAAATATCTGGTGTTGATGTATTTTCGGCTGGAGAAATTTTCGAGGATGAACAAGCCAAATCAATCAAGGAATTTAATGAATGGAATGGTACTTACAAAAAAGTAATGATTCGAAATGGGAAAATATCTGGTGCGGTATTATTCGGGGATACAAAGGAAAGCAATACCCTATTGAGCATGATCAATAAAAATGCCGACGTTTCGGATTATTTAAATGTTGGAACAAGTGAACCAAGTGTCAGCCTTGTCACTTCGATGTCAAATGAAGAAATCATCTGTGGTTGTAATGGTGTAACGAAGGGTGATATTGTGACGGCTATCGAATCTAACGGTTTAACAAGCATTGAGGAAGTAAAAGGCTGCACAAGTGCTTCGAGATCATGCGGTGGTTGTAAGCCGTTAGTCGGTGATATTCTCGAGCTGACATTAGGCGCTGATTTCAGTAAGTCAAACCAGAAGGAATCAATATGTGCGTGCACTACTTTATCAAGAGATGAGGTTGTTGCCGAAATACGCGAAAAAAATCTGACACATACTCGTGAAGTCATGAATGTTCTCGGCTGGAATGCAAGTGATGGATGTTCTAAATGTAAACCGGCACTGAACTATTACTTAGGCATGATCCATCCTGTTGACTATGAAGATGAAAAAGAATCCCGCTATGTCAATGAAAGGCTACATGCAAATATTCAAAAGGATGGTACATTTTCCGTTGTGCCAAGAATGTATGGCGGCGTCACAAATCCCGATCAATTACGGAAAATAGCAAATGTTGCCGATAAGTATAATGTTAAGTTACTTAAGGTAACAGGCGGTCAAAGAATAGATTTGTTCGGCGTTGAAAAAGAAGACCTTCCAAGCGTATGGGCCGACCTGGATATGCCTTCTGGATATGCGTATGGAAAAACGCTTCGAACTGTGAAAACATGTGTCGGTGAAAACTTTTGCCGTTTTGGCACCCAAGATTCAATCGGTCTGGGTATTGCCATGGAGAAGAAATTCGAACGTGTTGGCACACCGCATAAGGTTAAGATGGCTGTGTCGGCATGTCCTCGTAATTGTGCTGAATCCGGTATCAAAGATCTTGGTGTTGTCGGTGTTGACGGTGCATGGGAAATTTATATTGGCGGCAATGGCGGTACTCATTTACGAGCTGCTGAATTATTATGTAAAGTGAAAACAAGTGATGAGGTAATTGAAATTACGGGTGCGTACATCCAACATTATCGAGAGACTGCCAATTATTTAGAAAGAACGTCGGTCTGGGTTGAGCGTGTTGGTTTCGATACCATCAAGGCGATTATTGGTGATAAGCAAAAAAGGATGGAGCTTAACCAACGCTTGGATGAGGCCTTATCCGTATTGCAAGAACCGTGGAAAGAAATCATTGAGAGCAATGCGATCAAAACCGGTTTATTTCAAAAAGTGAAAATTCCGGCTATATCAAATAAATGAATATGGGGGCAGCCTAAATGGGGAAAACACTTCAAAAGATAAAGGTCTCAACCGTAAAAGAAATGCCAAAAAACCTGGGGAAAACAGTAACCATAGGATCTCATGAAATTGCTCTTTTTCATTTAGCAAATGGTGAATTCCGGGCTATTGAAAATCGTTGCCCTCACAAAGGTGGGGTTCTGGTGGAAGGCATTGTGAGTGGTGATCACGTATTTTGCCCGATGCATGACTGGAAAATCAGTGTCAAGAATGGAGAAGTCCAAAAACCTGATAATGGTTGTGTAAAGACATTCCATGTTGAAATAGAAGATGGTAATGTTTATATAGTTTTATAACCAGCCGCTCTGGATAGTCTCTTAGACTATCCATTTTTCTTTGTCGATTTTTGAACTAAATTCCTCCGATGAAATAATTGATAAATATTTCCATAACAAATATAATTCTAGTAAAGGAATGACAAAAAAAATAAAAAGATTGTAAGCGGTTTCGGTGATGAACCGAAATTTAAACAAATAAAGTTATAGGGGAAAGGTTGGCGTTTCATGAATAAATTATCCGTTGGCGTTTTTACCTTTATGCTGTATTTTGTTCCTTTATCAAATACACCTGGAATAGCAGAAGTACAACCAGATTACAAGCTTTATGTGATGGCCCCATTGGGTGAAATAACAGATTGGGAGGCATTTAAAGCAGAACTGACCCAGTTAAAGGAAAATGGAGTATATGCAATTACGACAGATATCTGGTGGGGATTGGTCGAGAGTAAAAAAGATAATCAGTTTGATTGGTCCTATTATAAAAAATATGCGGAAACCGTGAAAGCTTCCGGTTTAAAATGGGTGCCCATTTTGTCTACGCACCAATGCGGCGGTAATGTGGGGGATGATTGCAACTACCCCATCCCGAGTTGGCTCTGGAATAAAGACACTGCCGAAAACATGGCTTTCAAGAGTGAAAGTGGTTTCTGGAATAAGGAGGTACTTGCTCCTTGGTGGGAAGGCACAGCCGGTCAGTACAATGAATTGTACAAATCCTTTGCAGAGAACTTTGCTGATAAGAAGGGTTTAATAGCAAAGATATATCTAAGTGCAGGACCGGCAGGGGAATTAAGATATCCCTCCTACCAGAATGCCGATGGCTGGGATTATCCTGAGAGGGGACAGCTTCAAGTTTATACAGAAGGAGCAAAACGGGATTTCAGGCTTGCCATGAGAGAAAAATATTCCACGATAAAAAAATTAAATGCCGCTTGGGGCAAAACGTATAAAAACTGGAAGGAGATTCAGCCGCCAGGAAATGGGGATGAATTTTTCAGCAGGGGCGGCGCAATCGACACTAGATTTGGATACGATTTTATGCAGTGGTATCAAGGAGCACTCGAAAAGCATCTTGCAAAAATCTCGAAGTTTGCCCATAAACATTTTGATGAAGTCTTTGGCGTGCCAATTGGAGCTAAAATCTCAGGGGTCCATTGGAAAATGAATGATCCAGTAATACCGCATTCAGCAGAGTATAGTGCCGGGTACCATAACTACTCCCAATTATTGAATCAATTTAAGAAATCGAATATGGCCCTCACATTCACCTGTCTTGAAATGGGAGATCAAGACGCACATACTGCACCGTCCTATAGCGCTCCTAAGACTTTGGTGACCCATATTGCCTCTTTAGCAAATGAAAAAGGAATTTCTTTAAACGGGGAAAACGCACTCCCTCTGATCAATAATGAATGGGGCTTTGACAATGTAGCAGAAATGGTTTTTAACCATGGTTTTGAAGGATTTACATTGCTTAGGATGTCTTATTTATTCGACGATGAAGGAAATCCTACTAATGAGTTCAGGATGATGGCTGATAAATTGGAAGGCAAGTCGATTCCCGTTACATTCACAGTTGAAAATGTACCTGCCACACAGGGAGTTTACTTAATTGGGGACAGAGGGGAAATCGGCCGATGGAATCCTGAAGATTACGAATATAAACTCACTCAAAACACAGAAGGCAGCTGGAGTGGAACATTTCGTTTAGCTGCAGATCGATTCTATGAATTCAAGTTCGTCCTGAAAGATGAAAATGGCAATATCACTTGGCAAGATGGCGAAAATAATAGGTATACAACTCCTTTGAATGGAGAAGGAAACTATAAAACTGAATGGTAAATGAAGAAATGTGGTCTTTCATTTTGCAAGCTTAAACTGTTTCTATCAAAATTTTAATACCATTTTATCGACAAATGGAGGTTCGAAAAGTTTATACAATCATCTCTATAGGTAAACTTAGTTATCCATCTTGTTTTTACACATAAATATATGGATGAACCCCTGAATAGATTGAAGAAATTTGCGACATTCCTGCCGAAAAACTGGCTGGCCGAGACCCCACAGCCGCTTTGCTTTGATGCTGCTTGGCAGACAGTTGGCGGAAATGAGCCTTTCTGAAATCATTTGGAATATTTTTTTAGGTTTTAAAGCCTGAAGAGGTAATCAACGTTCAAATTTTACAGTATGACTAACTAAGCAGGACTTGTGGGAAGAATATAAGGTATGGAAAATCATCACAAGTTAGGGTATAAAAAATCCAGAATCCAAGTGATGTATATTTGCATACTGACCCCATTACGGCAATATTTTTTAATACTTAAATGATATAAATTTACATTAATTGAAATGTGGGCTATTTTTAGAACAAAACAACAAGAAAGGGAGGAATCAAAATATATGAAGACAATGATTACATGGACAGGGGAACTGGCCTTTTCTGGCACAACTCCGTCGGGACATGAAATAAAGATGGATGCCGCCGAAGAAGCAGGAGGTAAAAATAGTGGAGCAAGACCCACAGAATTACTTTTACACTCTCTTGCCGGCTGTACAGGAATTGATATTGTAATGATTTTAAAGAAAATGCGATTTGAAACAAAGGCCTTTCAAATAGAAATAGAAGGGGCACGGTCAGAAAATCATCCTAAACGTTTTACCGATTTTCATATCCATTATTTATTAGAGGGAGATCTACCTGAAGATAAAGTCGTCCGTGCAATTCAATTATCCAAAAATACGTACTGTTCAGTGTATCACTCATTAAATACCAACATTAAAATCAGCTATTCAATCAATGGTGTTAAAGGAAAACAAGACATATAATATATAATTTAAAGGACTATCATTTAACAGAAAGTTGTTTTACATCCGTATAATAAAAACAGCCCCATTTTTGAAAATGGGGCTGTTTTTACTGAAATGAACATCCTCATTTCATGGATAATCATCTATAACAAAACGTGCAAACCACAGAAAATAATCCCTCTCATGTTAATCCAAGGATATTCTTTCGAAAAAATCAATCTAAAATTGGTTTTCAAGGTTACCGAACTCCATTTTACGGAAGGAAAGGGATTATTCAGTAAGCAAGTAATCAAAATGTAATGGTTTGTCATTGGAATGCCCTTGATGTTAGGAGTTTATCCATATAAACTTTAGATACTATTGAGGAGTGGTTAAAGTTGAAAGAGATAACAATTGACAAATTAATTTTTAAAAATCATTTATCGATGATTGAGCAATATTCATTGAAAGATTTCATGTTTAAGTGGCTCGGCAGCCCCGAAGAAGGTTTAGATGATCTTCTTCCGCTTGCATACACAGATCAAGTTTTTGCAAAAATGGAAACGACAATGGAGACTAAAATCAAGATTCATGGAGAAGAAATTTTCAGATATGTCACCATTACGGAAGATAATCAAATTGTAATAGGGGGCTTGGACTCGAATCAAGAGTTAAAGTTTAGAATTGTGTCCCTGGAAGAGCGTTTGAAAAGCTACTAAAACTGAATCATAATTTTCAAAAATAAAAAGGCCGTTCCTGTGGAATGGCCTTTTTATTTCATCACGTTAAGAGAGTCGTGAGAGTCGTCAATACCACATGTTAACTGTACTCGAAAGTAATTGATAGCCTTTTCTTATGCAAGCTAAAAAGCGAGTAACTCTTTAAACTCGCGATATTTTTGGATTAATTTAACAAAATATAAATGTTTATTGGTTTGTCTTAGTATATTATATAGTAATGAAGTCGACTAAACATTTGGGGGGATTGAGATGAGCGAGACGTTGGCAAGTTCTCTAAAAACGCTTTTGAAGGAAACGTTTGAAGGACCGGGAAATGAAGGGAGCTATTATACTGATTCAAAACCGACTACCGGGGTTTTTGGTACACTTGATGGCTTAACCGCAGAAGATGCTTCATGTTCCATAAACGGATCGACAATTGCGGCACACTCAGACCACACCCGGTATTATTTATGGGTGATCCGATCGATGATCAATGGCACAGACTTTGAAAAAGATTGGGAAGAAAGCTGGACCATTGCTACTGTTGATGAGGTGAAATGGGCTGAAATCAGAGAGGAATTACATAAAGAATATGTATCTCTTTTCGCAGAAATCGAAACAATCGATTTAGGAAAATGGCTTACAAATGTAAATGCGACCATTGCCCACTCAGCTTATCATCTTGGAGCGTTACGGCAAATGATAAAAAGTCTTGAAATAGAAGAAAAAATATAACATATAGAAAAATAATATAACATATTGAGAGTTTTTAAACTGATTGGAACGTAGGGCACTCGCTTTCCGGAGGCAAGTCCGCCCTCGGCACTCGCTTTCCGGAGGCAAGTCCGCCCTCGGCGCTCTTGCGCCTGGATTCTCCTTTCGACACGCTTTTCCCGCGGGAGTCTGGTACACGCGTTCCAATCAACTTTGTTTGAAAACCCAGATAGATACTTTTAGTCTTAGTCGATAAGAGGGGTTCGTATGATCTCATCCCTAAGTTGAAGGTTTATAATATCTGATAGTTTATTTCCTTTTTCATATACTTAAATGAAGTCATAAAAAAATCCCCAGTAACACCCACCTCTGAATTTCCGCAATCAAAAGTGTCTCATTTTTAAGTACCATAGTATCTGAGTTCAATCTCAAGTAATATACTTCCACTCTCCGAATGAATCATCATAATCCCTACCCAATCCGTCTAGTGAATCAAGGAATAATAAACGCTTTCACGAATGATTAAGCGCATCCCTGATATGGAAACCAGTGAAACTCTTTTCCACTTTGCTTATCAATGAAGATATAATTCCAAGATACTCCTTTGCTGAAACACGAGCATATCCAATATTCAAAAATAGCAATTGATCATATAAGAATCACTTTAACTAACGGGGCCAGTTTAGTTGTAAAAGGATTTAATTATATACTTGATGATATTAGAATAAAACAAATAAAGTGTGTCAATAATAAAATTGACATGACACCAATCAGTGTCATATAATAAAAGACACCAATTGGTGTCCAATTAAAAGGGTGGGTGATTTTGAACGAGAAAAATCAAGAACGTGATATTTATGTAGCCATTGCTGACCCAACAAGACGTAAATTGCTACGTTTGTTGGCGGACGTGGAAGAATTGCCACTAAATGAGTTGACCGTACATTTTGAAATGGGCCGTACTGCGGTTTCAAAGCATTTGGCAATCCTTAAAGAGGCAGGTCTAGTAATCAGCAGAAAAGTCGGCAGGGAAACCCGTTATCGGCTGAATGCTGGTCCGTTGAGAGAAATTGAGGATTGGGTATCGTTTTACAGAAGATTCTGGAGTGAAAGAATATTACTTTTAAATCAAATATTAGAGGAGGAATAAAAATGAGTTTAACAGTAACACAAGATTTTAATTTTAAGAGCCCGATCGAGAAGGTATGGCTTGCCTTAACGGATGCAAATACTCTTGGGAAATGGGTAATGGCTAATGATATTAAACCTGTCGTCGGACATAAATTCCAGTTTCGGAATGAACAGTGGAATTTAATTATTGATTCCGAAGTTCTTGAAGTCGAGGAGCCTTATAAGTTATCTTACACCTGGGTAGGTGGCGGTATAAACACTACAGTCACATGGACATTAAAGCACGAGGATGGAACTACCCACTTACATCTCGAACAAACAGGATTCGAAAAAGAAGATCAAGCGTTCAATGGTGCGAAATATGGTTGGGCGAAAATGGGCGAAGAACTTAATAAAGTGTTAGAGGTATTATAAGACAAAATCTCTGCCTTGTTTTTTAGTATTTAGCTAACGTATAAGAAAAAAGCAAACTGCTCGAAAAGAGGAGTGTTCCGTGATGACAAAAAGTAGAACGAATCCTAAGGTTGATGAATTTTTAGGTAAAGCTAAAAAGTGGAAAGAAGAATTTGAGACGTTAAGAAATATCGTTCTTGACTGTGAGCTGACCGAAGAATTTAAATGGATGCATCCCTGTTACACGTTTGAGAATAAAAACATCGTTTTAATACATGGATTTAAAGAATATTGTGCGCTTCTGTTTCACAAAGGTGCCTTGTTACAGGATGCCCACGGGCTTCTAATTCAACAAACGGAGAATGTACAGGGAGCGCGCCAGATTCGGTTCACCAATGTTCAAGAAATAGTTGCAACGGAATCCATTCTGAAAGCCTATATTCATGAAGCCATTGAAGTTGAAAAAGCCGGGTTGGAAGTGGAATTTAAAAAGAACGAAGAATTCATAATTCCTGAAGAACTTCACAACAAATTCGATGATAACCCTGCCTTGAAAACTGCTTTTGAAGCATTGACCCCAGGAAGGCAAAGAGCATACATCCTTTATTTTTCACAAGCCAAACAATCCAAAACCCGAGAGTCAAGAATCGAAAAATGCATGCAGAAAATTCTCGATGGGAAGGGTTTAAAAGATTAATATATTTGATGAGAAAATAAATTAGGGTTCTCGAACACCCGCTCCAATCAACTTTGTTTTAAAAGATAGAACTCGTCTTGTCTGCAGTTTTTTTGAGTCGGTGTAAAAATTAGATTTCAACTGTGGGAAAAGCGTGCCCTAGGGGATCCAAAGGTGCAAGGATTGCCCAACTTTCCAATCATTTAACCCTCAATATGTTATCTTATTATTATATTTCAAGGGTTTTTATCATTTGCCGTAACGTTCCAAGATGATACGCCAAGTGGGCAATGGTCGTTAGCATTTTCCTGAATCGAAATATTCGAAAAAAAGCCCGATTTCTCAGTAATAAAATTGAGAAATTGGGCTTTTTTTGCTATTCCATAAAAGTGCCATATTATGAAATAACACATTATTTTTAGTGGTATGTTGAAATCATTACTTAAACCTTTATTCAAGATAAGCACCCGTTAGCTGAAACAAGTAAGCCTGTTACACGGCAGATTGCTTACACTCTATGGATCACTTCTTTGTTTTATCCATTTTATTATTCGGTTGAGTATTTACTTGCGTTCCAAAAAGGAGTTCGAATGTACGCAAAGTAGGATGAAATCTAAAACATCATTCCAATCAAATTTGTTTTAAAAGATAGAACTCCTTTAGTGCTATAATCCTTATTGGATAGAAGAAATTTGCGATACTCCTGCCGAATAACTGGCTAGCCGAGACCCCAGAGACGCTTGCGTCGAGGAGGCTTGGCAGACAGTCGGCGGAAAGGGAGCGGATTTCTGAAATCAACTGGAACTTATTCAAAGAAAAAACTGCAGGCTAAACGCGTTTTCTTCGTATATGTCAAAAAACAAGACAAGAGTAACCTTCATGTTCCTTTACTGCAATCCTTTTTGGATGGAAGAAATTTGCGACACTCCTGCCGAATAACTGGCTAGCCGAGACCCCACAGACGCTTGCGTCGAGGAGGCTTGGCAGACAGCCGGCGGAAAGGGAGCGGATTTCTGAAATCATCTGGAACTTATTCAAAGAAAAAACTGCAGGCTAACGCGTTTTCTTCGTAATTATCAAAAAACAAGACAAGAGTAACCTTCATGTTCCTTTACTGCAATCCTTATTGGATGGAAGAAATTTGCGATACTCCTGCCGAATAACTGGCTAGCCGAGACCCCACAGACGCTTGCGTCGAGGAGGCTTGGCAGACAGTCGGCGGAAAGGGAGCGTATTTTTGAAATAAACTGGAACTTATTCAAAGAAAAAACTGCAGGCAAACGCGATTTCTTCGTACTTATCTAAAAACAAGACAAGAGTAACCTTCATGTTTTTTTACTGTAATCCTTATTGGATGGAAGAAATGTGCGACACTCCTGCCGAATAACTGGCTAGCCGAGACCCCACAGACGCTTGCGTCAAGGCTTGGCAGACTGTCGGCGGAAAGGGAGCGTATTTTTGAAATAAACTGGAACTTATTCAAAGAAAAAACTGCAGGCAAACGCGATTTCTTCGTACTTATCTAAAAACAAGACAAGAGTAACCTTCATGTTTTTTTACTGTAATCC